>NZ_VOQX01000011.1:0-87109 GCF_016643525.1 Pantoea sp. Morm
GCAAAGAGCTGAAAGATCATAAACCTCAGCTGGCGCTGCTGTTGCAGGTGCTGACGGAAGAGAAACGGTTCACGGCAAACTGATTAATTATGAGGCAGTTAAGCTGCCGGCATATTGCAATCGCCAACGGAACCAGTAGTATAACCCTCCACGTTCGGCACGTAGCGCAGCCTGGTAGCGCACTGTCATGGGGTGTCAGGGGTCGGAGGTTCAAATCCTCTCGTGCCGACCAAAATCCCAAAGAAAAGCAGCCACTTACGGCTGCTTTTTTTATTGCCTGCATTTTGCGAGGGTAAAACCCGGCGCGCCCCGAGCGCGATGGTTTTCAGCGTGCGGACTGCCACGCGTCTACGGGTTAAACGTCAGCGGGACTTCCGTCTCGCAGGGTTGCACCAGAATCAGCGGGCATTTCTTCACCTTACACGCCTGCGAATAAGCCAGCTCGCACACTTCGCAGATATCGCGCACTTCCGACTCATATTCATACTCCATGAAGTAGCGAAACGTACCGCTGCGCGTGTCGCTGCGCCAGAAGCGTTGCGGTTCCAGTATTTCATCCAGTTGCCTGAAGGTCAGGGCTGAGGGGTTGTGAAAACCCACTCTTACACGATATTTAGTCATGCCCTGATAATTATCGAGTTTTGGCCGCGTTGCCAGCCGGAAACAATTCTCGCTGGGATAGGGAAAATCTTTGTAACGCTGGCACATCGGGCGCCGCAACCCGATCCGTAACGGTTGCGGCGCAGAGGGAAGGCTTTGACCGTCAGCGCTGGATTTTCAATTCATCATCCCAGCGGTCTGCCGCCGCGTTTGCGGGATCGTGATCCTGCAGCAAAAACTCGCCGTTTTGCTGGGCGATCTGCTCACCGGTATCCGTAATCGCGTTTTGAATAAACACCTTTGCCTGCGCGCCATTCACAAAGGTGAGCTGATGGAAGGCGGTTTTGTTGCCCCAGTCTTTTGACGGCGCTGAAATATAGCGGATGGTGTAACTCTGGTCCTCAACGCTGCCCTGCATCACATAGAGGCCATAATGATTTTCGCCCTGCGACAGGATTTTATACACCCCGTTGCTGTAGTAATAAATCACCGCATCCGGGAACGGCTTTTCATCATAGAGTTTGCGGTAGTGCAGTTTATGCACAAAGGTGGGTTTGCCGGGCACCACTTCAATATTGCCCTGCGCATTCTGGAAGCTGAGATCCGCTGCCTGTGCAGCGCCTACGCTCATGCAACCCAGTAACATTATGCCAGCCAGTTTTTGCATCGTTCGCTCCTTAGCCTCTTCGTCAGCCACCAGCATGTTACGCCCACGCTTTACCCCGGTTAAACGAAGCGGCTATCGATGTGAGATGGGCTTCATAATACAGCCACTACAGGAAGGATAGAGATGGAAAATGACCGCGCCATTACCGCGCCAGACGCGGCTATTCGGCACCACTGCGACAGGCCCTCACCTTACTGTTCAAGGTGCTAAATCCTGCAGCATAATCTCGCATCACACTTCATTCATGCTGCGAATCAGGTACTTAACTGAAGTCAGCAAAGCCGACCGGGATCACGTTTTTACTGATTTGTGACAGCAATTCATTAAAGTGAAACAAAACTGTCACAGATTTCCCCTACCCTAAAGCTCCCGTTTATTTGATGGAATCTCGTTATGGTCATCAAAGCAAAAAACCTGCAGGATGCGGAAGAACTCCTGCACTCAGGCATCAGCAAAGTGGAGCTGGCGTATGATATTGGCAGCGATGATTTCTTCCGCCTGGCCAGCCACTGGTGCGACCGTGGTGCACGCATTACCAAAGGCCACCACCATTTTGTGGTGCAGATGAAGAGCTTCGCTATCCCGCCAAATCGCTAACCCGCAGCAGCCTTTTCGGCTTGCTCTGCCCGCGGCTGACTGGTAAAACACGCTTTTCCATCAGCCGTTACTCGTTATGTTCTCAGCCGAAACATCCCTGCCGCTGCCCGCTTGTGGTTTTATCACCGCCGCTGGCCACACCGCTGAATCGCTATCGCTGGCGTGGTGCCGCTTTGATCGGCAACAGTGGCACGCCGCTTTACCTGCGCAGTGGCAACTGCCGCTGCCGTCTGCGCTACAGCAGGCAGCCAGCAAACGCAAAATTGAATATCTCGCCAGCCGCTGGCTGGTGCGGCAACAGCTGGCGCAGCTGGGAATCACTGATTTTGTGCTGCACAACGCGCCGGATCGCTCACCGTGCTGGCCGGCAGGCATTCGTGCTTCACTGTCGCACAGCCATGACTGCGTGGTGATGGCCGCGACGCGCGAGGCATTGTATGTGGGCATTGATGTTGAGCAGGTGATGGCAGAGGAAACCGCGCAGGACACGGCGGAACTGCTGATGAACGCGCAGGAGCGCGCGCTGCTTGAGGGTCAGCCGCTGCCCTTTGCGCAGGCGGCAACGCTACTGTTTTCGTTGAAAGAGAGTCTTTATAAGGCGCTATGGCCGCGGCTGCATCAGCCCATGGCGTTTCATCAGGCTGCGCTGATTGAGCTCGACCTGCCGCAGCAGCGCGCGCGGTTGCAGCTGTGTCAGGATTTCAGCGCGGAATTTACCCGCAGCACCGTGCTGGACGCACGCTTCTGGCTGCAGCCAGCGCGCGTGGTCACACTGCTCACTCACCCGGCCTGCACGCAATAAAAAACCGGCGCGGAATGAGCCCGGGCCGGTGACAACACAAGACGACAGAAGTGTTCCAGGGAGGCAGAGACGAGGATCTCTGCTGCCATTCACTGTATCCCGCTGACAACGTCCTGCCCAATAAGGGTTTTTGCTAAGCTTTGCCGCCAGCCGTCAATGGCCGGTATCGGTGCGTTTGACGGCGTCCAGCGTGGCCATTTCGCGCTCGCGGCCGGTCAGCTCGCTTAACTGCCCATCGCGCATTTCCAGCAGCCGATCGGCATGAATAAAGTAGTGATCGTCATGGCTGATGGCGAACACGGTTTTGCCGGACGCCTGAAGCCACGGCAGCAGCTCGCGGTAGAAGATGCGGCGGAAGTGCGGGTCCTGATCGGCCGCCCACTCATCGAGCAGCAGGATATCGCGCTCCTCCGCCGCCGCCAGCAGCAGAGCAAGGCGCTTGCTCTGCCCTTTCGACAGCTGCAGGTTGAGTACCCGGTTGCCTTCCAGCTTGAGCTTGTCCTGCATTTTCAGCCGTTCCAGCCACTGCTGCACCAGCGCCGGATTAGCCGGCTCACCACCGCGACGAATCAAACGGTCAAACAGGTGCACGTCAGTGAATACCGCCGAAAAGTGCTGGCGATAAGCATCAAGGTTATGCCAATCCACCTCTTTACCGTCCAGCAGCAGGTGGCCTGAATGCGGCTGATACAGCCCGGTCAGCAGCATCGCCAGCGTGGATTTACCGCTGCCGTTACCGCCAATCAGAAACACCAGTTCACCGCGGCGCAGCGTCAGGTTGATCGGCCCGACGGCAAAACCGTGCTCGCCATAATGGAAACAGACGTCGCGCAGCTCCAGCGTCTGCCAGTCGCTCACCGTCGGCAGCGCGTTGAAACCGGCGCTATAGGGTGCCAGATCGAAGGTATTAATTTTCCGCAACGCCACCTGTGCGCTGAGCAGCGTCGGCAGCGCGCCTACTGCCGCCAGCAGCGGCGTGCGCAGGAACAGCAGCGTCAGCGAATAGGTCGCGGCGACAGCGGTATTGGCCCAGCCCAGACCGTTGGCCATGAAGAACACAATACCAATCGCGCCGAGCATCATAATGTTCGACCAGTTCACCGCGCTGAGATGGAAGGTATCGGCGCGCACAATGTGACGACGATAATCCGTGGCATTTTCCTGATACACGGTGTCGTAAATCAGCCGGGCGCGCTCGCGGTTAAGCTGCAGCTCTTTGCGCCCTTCAATGATGGTCTGAAAATCGCGGTACAGCTCGTCCTCGATGTCGCGCAGCTTCGCCATGTGCTGATAGACGCGCGACACCAGCAGCCAGCCGCCGATCAGCGTCACCACCAGCCACAGCGTGGTGATCAACAGCATTTGCGGTGACAGCCACGCCAGATAGATCGCGGAACCCAGCGTAATAATGATGCCCTGAATCAGCTCCGGCAGGCGCACAAACGCGATAGTGATGGCACGCACGTCGCTGGTCAGGCCGGCCAGCAGCTGAGCGTTACCAATCTGCTCAATGCGTTCAACCCGCGTATCCAGAATACGTTTGATAAACTCACCGCGCAGCCGCCAGACAAAATGGTGGCCGAGCTGAGTCAGCGCCAGCTGCGATGCCAGCGTCACCGCCATCAGCAGAAACAGCTGGGCGAGAAAGCCCGGCAGCACGGTGAGCGAGGTATTAACTGCCACGATCAGTTCATTATTGATGTAGGCGATTAGCCCGATACCCAGCGCGGCGCTGAGCAGCGTCAGCACAATCACGCCGATAAACGGCCAGCGGTACTGGCGAAAAACAACCTGAAGCAATGCCATTAAAAATTATCCAGAGGTCAACCAGGCAGCCTGCAGTTTAATGGCGCTTCGGGTGAAGGCAAGAATAATTCTCATCCGTTTTACGGTTACTGGGCGCGGCGGAAGGTCAGGTTGTAACGGAACGCGCCAGCCTGCGGATGGATGCCCGCTTTTAGCGGCAAAATGCCATGATAGCGCAGGCGCGACGGACCGCCCCACACCACGATATCGCCGTGCTCCAGCAGCACGCGCTGCGTCGCATCGCCGCGCTCGAAACCGCCAAACTGAAAAACGGCCGGCAGGCCAAGCGATACCGAGACAATCGGCTGGCGTAAGTCCTTCTCATCCTTATCCTGATGCAGCGTCAGTTTGGCGCCGGGCTCATAGCGGTTAATCAGGCAGGCGTCCGGGTTGAAACCGGCAAAGCCGGCCTCCTGCGCGGTCTGCTGCGCCAGCGTGCGGAACAGCGCGGGCATCGGCGGCCATTTACGGCCGCTGCTGACATCCTGTTCGGTGTACTGGTAACCGCGCGAATCGGTCGACCAGCCAAAATCACCGCAGTTGGTCATGGCGACTGACATGCGATGTCCACCCGGCGTGATGCGATGGGCAAACGGGTTAAGGGCCGCGACGTCATGAATCGCCGCCAGCAGCGCATCGGCCTGCTCGCGCGCCCGGCGACGCAGAATCACCGCGCCCTCGGCCAGCGGTTCCTGCCATGGCGCGTCTTCACTAAATAGATCCAGCACAGTTACCTCCTGTCAGGTCAGGGCTGATTGATAAGAAACGATTTGAACTGTGGCGACATCCAGTGGCTGAAGCCGTCGCCCTGCTTCGTAATCAGATACACCGCCAGATGCTGTTTCAGCGCCAGCGCTTTGGCACGCTCGGTGCCGAGCACCATCAGCCCGGTGTCCCAGCCGTCGGCTTCCAGCGCGGTGGTGGCAATCACCGTGGCTGAGACCAGCCGGTGATCGATGGGTCGGCCGCTGGCCGGATCGATCACGTGCGAGATGCGTTTGCCATCCAGTTCATAATAGTTGCGATAGCTGCCAGAGGTGCTGATTCCGTGCCCCTGCAGATCGACGCGTGCCTCCACCGCGTTCTCGCGATCGGTCGGTTTCTGGATGGCAACCCGCCACGGCTGCTGGCTGGCATTCAGGCCGCGACTCAGCACTGCCCCGCCCACCGACACCAGATAATTAGTGATGCCCTGCTGCTCCATCAGCCGCGCCAGGTGATCGGTGGCGTAGCCTTCGCCCATAGTGGAGAGATCAACATACAGGCCAGGCAGATCTTTCTGCAGCCACTGGCCGTTCACCGTTTCAATCACGCGCAGGTGCTGCAGGCCGGTCTGCGCTTTGGCGGCAGCGATGGCGGCATCCGATGGCGTATGCGCCGGCTGCTGCGCCGGGCCAAAGCCCCACAGATTCACCAGCGGTCCGACGGTAATGTCCATCGCGCCGCCGGTCAGCTGGCCGATGCGCAGCGCGCGGGTGACGATATCGGCCATATCGGCACTGACCGGCTGGGGATCCTGTCCCTGATACTGGTTGAAGCGCGACAGCACCGAGTCCTCTTTCCAGGTGGAGAGTTCGCCATCGTCGCGATCGAGCTGCTGCTGAATCGCCTGCTGCAGCGCGGCCTTACGCTGAGCATCCACGCCCGCCAGACTCACGCGCCACACCGTTCCCATGGTTTTGCCTTCCAGCACCAGCGCCTGCTGCGCCGGTTTTTGCTCGCACCCGCTCAGCAGCAGTGCTACCATGCCTGTCAGCAGAATGTTCTGAAAATTCATCAATTCCTCGTCTGTAACTCATTACTACAGCCTATTACAAAGCATAACTCGCTTGTAAAACCGTCTAAAGCTGCTTGAAGTTGATCGCTGGCTGGCACAGCATACTGCGTTCCTGCACGAGAATCCTTACAGGAGCGACAGATGATTTATATGATTCTTGCTATTACCGCCGGGTTATTTGCTTACGGAAGCTTCCGTTGCTGGCAGCACTATCGCCACCGCCTGATTCAGCACTATCCGTCGCGCCGACGTTAAGGCATTGCACCAGCGTCGTGCATCCTGCACCGCATCAGCGCTGGCGCAGTGTAACAAAGCGACCACGGGGCGCGTGGCGCTGAGAGCGGTGGCATGGCATGAATTGTGCAGCGTTGATGGTGGGTTGAACATCAGCGAGGTGCAATATGAGTAAGGCAACAGAACAACAGGATAAATGGCAGCGCTGGCTGAGCTTTTCCGCCTTTACGCTGGCGGGCGTAGCGCTGGAAGGCAGCCTGCCACCTGCCACCACATCCCCGCAGCAGGCGGCAAAGGCCAGACGCTGGCGCAACGCGCCGTAAATTACAAACCCAGCTCGCTCAGGCCCGGATGATCGTCCGGGCGTCTGCCAGCCGGCCAGTGAAACAGCCGCGCTTCAGCGCTAATCGGCAAATCGTTGATGCAGGCGAAGCGCTGAATCATCAGACCATCGGCACCAAAGTGCCAGTTTTCATTGCCGTAGCTGCGGAACCAGTTGCCGCTGTCATCGCGCCACTCATAGGCAAAACGCACCGCCAGCTTATCGTGGTGCCACGCCCACAACTCTTTAATCAACCGATAATCCAGCTCGCGGGCCCATTTACGCTGCAAAAAGGTCACGACGTCCGCGCGGCCGTTAACGAATTCGCTGCGATTGCGCCAGCGGGTATCTTCACTGTAAACCTGCGACACGCGCTGCGGATCGCAGCTGTTCCAGGCATCTTCCGCCATACGCACTTTTTCTAAGGCACTTTGATGATCGAACGGGGGAATGAGCATTTTTTGTCTCCTGATGATGTAGACAGGTCTGTCTACTTGATTCATCCTGCCGTATGTAGACAATTCTGTCTACCCCCGTAAACAGGAATTTTTTCTTATGCTCGCACCCCTGCTGTTTGATGCCAGCGCCAGCGCGCGTGACCGCATCCTGCTCAGCGCGCAACAGTTGTTTTATGCGCAAGGCATCCGTGCTACCGGCATCGATAAAGTGATTGCCGCGGCTGGCGTGACCAAAGTGACCTTCTACCGCCACTTTCCGGCCAAAAATGACTTAATTCTGGCATTTCTGCAGCAGCGCCATCAGCGCTGGATGAGCGGCTTTCGCAGCGCGCTGGCGCAGCAGCCTGCCATCAACGTGGCGCTGCCGGCTGCGTTACTGAGCTGGTTTCAGGAGGAGGATTTCCGCGGCTGTGCGTTTATTAATAGCGCGGCAGAACTGGCTGATACCCTGCCGGAAGCGAGCGCCCTGATTCGCCAGCACAAGCGGGAGATGGCGGCCGCCATTGCCGAAAGACTCAGCACAGCGCAGCAGGATAAAACCGGGCAGATCGTGTTGCTGGTGGATGGCGCAATCGTGCAGGTTCAGATGGGGGAAGCGGCGCAGCAGGTGACGGCAACGCTGCAGGCGGCGCTGAACGCGCTGCTGGAGAGCAGAGCGTGACCCGCAGGCCACGCCCTCCGGCTTAGAACTGGTAAACCAGGCCCAGCGCAACGATGTCGTCGGTGTTGATACCGGCCGCATCGGTGAAGTTGTTGTCGTCCAGCAGGTTGATCTGGTAATCAACATAGGTCGACATGTTTTTGTTGAAGTAATAGGTCGCACCCACGTCGACATATTTTTTCAGGTTCTGGCTGCCGTAACCTTCGATATCGCTGCCGCGTGAGGAGACGAAGGCCAGCGACGGACGCAGACCGAAGTCAAACTGATACTGTGCCACCAGTTCCCAGTTGTCCGCTTTGTTGGCATAGCCGTACGCAGCGGAATCCACCGCGCCGAAGCGGGTTGCGTTGTAAGAACGGGTGTACATCGCCGCCAGATACACGTTGTTAGCGTCATATTTCAGACCGCCGGTGTAGGCTTCGGCTTTATCACCGCGACCGAGAATGCCTGGCGCGTTGCCGTTCTGATTGTTAGTACGGTCAGACTGGAACATCGCCGCACCCAGACCGAAGCCGGAGCCCAGATCGTAGGTGGTGCTCAGACCCCAGCCGTCGCCGTTCTCACCCAGGACATCACGACCGGAAGAGGATTCGGTTGGGTTGTCGTTTTTGCCCTGATACTGCACGGCAAAGTTCCAGCCATCCACCAGGCCGAAGAAGTTGCTGTTGCGGTAAGTCGCCAGGCCGTTGCTGCGCTGGAACATGAAGTTGTCCGCGCCGTAGGTGTCACCACCAAACTCCGGCAGCACGTCAGTCCAGGCGCCGATGTCATACAGTACGCCGTAGTTACGGCCGTAGTCGAACGAGCCCGCATCACCGAATTTCAGACCGGCGAAGCCGACACGGGTGTAGCTGTTAGCGGTACCCTGCGATTCTGCGGTGTTCAGCGCAGCCTGGTACTCCCACTGACCGTAGCCGGTCAGCTGGTCGGTCACCTGAGTTTCACCTTTAAAACCAAAACGCAGGTAAGACTGGTCACCGTCCTGGCCATCGTTGTCCGAGAAATAGTGCAGGCCGTCTACTTTGCCGTAGAGGTCTAATTTGTTGCCATCTTTATTATAAATTTCAGCTGCGCTTGCTGAGCCTGCCACCAGCAATGCAGGAATCATCAGGGAGAGAACGCGACGTTTCATTTTATTACCCTCTGTAATGTGCCTTTTATATGTGCCACTGCTAACTGAATGCTTAAAAATTCAGCCGGCAAGCCATTGTTATTTTATGGAGAGCAATAATCTATCACGAAAATGATACTAAATTTCCGAAAGTGTTTCATTGTATTAAATAGTTATTTCTAAATGTAAATTTCGCGGAACTAATAATCAGCACACATCGGCAAAAAATATCGCACTAATTGATAAACCGAATTTTATTCATTTAAATACATAGAGATAAGATGAGATAAGCTGCCGCACTGAATGATAAAACTTAACGCCACTCAGCGCATACAATTACTCCCGCTATCATCATTTATTTCATTATTACCTTCATTCACCCCGAATGAGAGATTTACCCTAATTCCCGCCGGACATGATTGTCCGGCATTTTTTTGCCTGCCATTTTTCTTCCGCTGTGTAATTTTATGTAAACCTGTTTACTGAGGTTAAATTAACCGCCACTCAGGACGCCATTATTTGTTCGTTTTCGCACTTTTTGTTCATTACTTAGCCATGATTGCACAATGTTAATTTCCGGGCGTAATAAAGTTGAACAGGAATATAGCCGATGCGTTTCCCCAACCGTTTGCGGAATATTCTTTACCACTATTCAGTCAGTTAGCGTTGCCGCAGTAATCGATTTTCACCCCAACTTAAGCCAAATTTTCACTGAATCTATCGGTTTACTAAGAGCCAGAGAGCTTATGAAGTCCAGGAAATGTCTGGAAAAGCGCAGCGCCTGGCAAAAGATAGGTAATATGCTCGTTTCTGGCGACCATTTTTGCCCTGCTCTTCGCCTTCATTGAGCGGTGCCGCGCCAGCTTTAATGCTAAACTTCGTCGCTCGAACGACTTATGACAACGACACCTTTATGACAGCACTGGACGCCGCACAGCCCAACAAATTGCATCAGCGTGTCAATCTGGGAACACGCCTCGTTTTTCTCATCGCCGGTTTAAGCATGTCTGCGTGGGCACCGCTGGTGCCGTTTGCCAGCCAGCGTCTCCAGCTGACGGGCGCGTCGCTGGGCGGCCTGCTGCTGTGTCTCGGCATTGGTTCACTGGCGGCAATGCCGGTGACCGGTGCGCTGGTGGCACGCTTTGGCTGCCGCCGCGTTATGCTGTGCTCCACGCTGGTGGTGCTGGCTGTACTGCCACTGCTGGCGACGCTGGATGTGATGTGGCTGATGGCCGCCACGCTGATGGTGTTCGGTGCCGGGCTCGGCATGCTGGATGTGGCCATGAATGTGCAGGCGGTTGAGGTTGAGAAAGCGGCGGCCAAGCCGATGATGTCCGGTTTCCACGGTTTCCTCAGCCTTGGCGGTATTCTTGGCGCCGGCGCGGTCAGCCTGTTACTTGGCGCGGGTCTGACACCGCTGCAGGCGGTGGGTGTGATCATGCTGCTGATGGTGCTGCTGTTGCTGTGCAGCCTGCCGACGCTGATGACAGAGCGCCTGCATCAGCCCGATCAACCCTGGCTGGTGATTCCGCGCGGCTGGGTCGCCTTCCTCGGTTGCCTGTGCTTTATTCTGTTCCTTGCGGAAGGCGCGGTACTCGACTGGAGCGCCCTGCTGCTGCTGCAAAGTCCGGGCATGAGCGTGGCGCACGCCGGTCTGGGGTACGCCATCTTCTCTATCGCCATGACCATAGGTCGTCTGACGGGCGATAAAGTGATTCAGCGCTTTGGCCGCTATCCGGTGATGCTGACCGGTGCGCTGGCGGCGGCGGCCGGCATGACACTCGCGGTGCTGCTGCCGTGGCCACAGGCGGCGCTGCTGGCCTTTTTGCTGGTGGGCTTTGGCCTGGCCAATACCGTGCCGATGCTGTTTAATGCCGCCGGTAATCAACAGGATATGCCGGCCAATCTGGCGATTTCCGCCATGACAACGCTCGGCTATGCGGGTATTCTTTCAGGCCCGGCTTTAATCGGCTTTATTTCCCAGTGGCTCAGCCTGAGCGGCGCGTTTTTACTTATCGCCCTGCTGCTGCTGGCGGTTGCCGCCAGCGCCCGGCTGGTCGCGCGTTAATTGCAGGATCCTGAGACACCTATGCTGCCTTATAAATTTCCGCTGACCTCCGGCAACGTAACGCGCTTTTTCGTGGTGTTTAACCTGGTGCTATTTCTCGCGCTCGGCGCCATGGTGCATAACAGTGTGAATGCGTGGATCATGGAAAAGCGCTACGCCATGACCGACCTGGCGCGCGCGATGCAAAAACGCATTGATGCTTACCGCTTTGCCACCTGGCAAATCTATGAAAATCTCGCCACCAGCGCCGCGGGTTCTACGCCGAACAGTAGCCTGCAGGAGACGCGCCTGCGCCCGGATGTTTACTATCTGGAGAAAACCCGCCGCAAGACCGAAGCGCTGATTTTCGGCTCGCACGACAGCAGCACGCTGGATATGACGCTGCGCATGTCCAATTATCTCGATACGCTGTGGGGCGCTGAAAATCCGGCGTGGTCGATGTACTTCCTCAATGGTCAGGACAACAGCCTGATCATGATCTCGACCCTGCCGCTCAAGGATATGGCGACGCGCTATAAAGAGAGCGCGATCAATACGCTGGTGGACAGCCGCCGTGCCGAAATGCTGCAACAGGCCAATGCGCTGGACGAACGCGAAAGCTTCTCGCCACTGCGCCACTTTGCCTGGCAGAACGATCACTACTTCACGCTGCGCACCACGTTTAACCAGCCAGGTCATTTAGCCACGGTGGTGGCGTTCGATCTGCCGGTTAACGATTTGATTCCACGCAGTATGCCGCTGGAGAATTTCCAGCTGCGCCAGGATGCCAGCCAGCCCGGCAGCGCCACCAGCGATGACGCCAGCAGCGAAAGCACCGCGGTCACGCTGGTTAACCCGAACCTGGAGATTGCCGCCACGCTGCCCAGCACCTCGCTCCAGCTAGTGTACCGGGTGCCACTCGCCAGCCTGGCGATGGATACCCTGCACAACCTGATGTGGCCGCTGCTGATCAACCTGTTGCTATTCCTGCTGTCTATTGCCGGCATTACGCTGCTGCGCCAGCAGTCACTGCGACCGAATGAGAACCAGAGCGCTGAGCTTGATTCGCTGCGTATGCTGAATGAGGAGATCGTCGCCAGCCTGCCGGTCGGGCTGCTGGTGTATGACTTTGGTACCAATCGCACCCTGCTGAGCAACAAAATCGCTGAGCATCTGCTGCCGCATCTCAATCTGCAGAAGATCATCAATATGTCCGATCAGCATCAGGGCGTGCTGCAGGCTACCATCAATAACGAAGTGTATGAGATTCGCCACGCGCGCAGCATGCTGTCACCGCACACCCAGCTGTTTATGATGCGCGATCAGGATCGCGAGCTGCTGGTGAATAAGAAGCTGCAAAAAGCGCAGCAGGTGCTGGATCGCAACCACCAGATGCGCCAGCAGCTGATGCAGAATCTTGGCCATGCGCTTAATCGTCCGCTACAGAGCATGGTGACGCAGCTGGTGCAGCTCAGCCAGCGCGATGACGACGAGAGCGTGCTGGATCTGCTGGATGAGAGCCAGGGTCTGGCGCGGCTGGTGGACGATATCGTCCTGCTCAACCGGCTGGAAGCCCACGACTGGTCGCCGGATGCGGGCGTGTTTAACCTGCAGGATCTGCTGGATGAGATTGCGCTGGAGAGCCTGCCGCTGCTGCGCCGCAAAGGGCTGACGCTGGTGGTCAACAATCAGCTGGCCAACGACGAGATGCGCTTTGGCGATCGCCGCGCGCTGCGTAAAGTCCTGACCACACTGATGCACTACGCGCTCACCACCACGCAGTGGGGCAAGATTTCCCTCGATATCAAAGCCAGCGACAGCAAAGCCAACAGCGTGCTGTTCCAGCTGGTGGATACCGGCTCAGGCCTGACCGGCGACGAGCTGGCCAACGTCGATTTCCCTTACCTTGGCGAAACCACGCAGGACCGTTACGGTCAGGCGTCTGGCATGG
Source organism: Pantoea sp. Morm (assembly GCF_016643525.1). Classification (NCBI taxonomy): domain Bacteria; kingdom Pseudomonadati; phylum Pseudomonadota; class Gammaproteobacteria; order Enterobacterales; family Erwiniaceae; genus Pantoea; species Pantoea sp. Morm. The sequence goes on from NZ_VOQX01000011.1 coordinate 13,034, forward strand.
CATTTTTCCTGTGTAAGCAGCTGTGCAAACAGATGGGCGGCCAGCTGGAGATTATCGCCAAACCGGATATCGGCACGCGCTACAACATTCAGCTGCCGCTGGCGCTGGAGCAGCAGAGCGAGCAGGAAGAGAAACTGCTGGAAGGCGTGACGGCGCTGGTGGATATCGCGGTCGAGGACGTACACAAAATTGTCTGCCGCCACCTCGAGAACTGGGGGGCAAATTGCCTGACCTCGGACGAACGCTTGTCCGGGCAGGAGCATGATGTGCTGGTGACGGACGACCCGGCACGCCTTCACGGCTGGGCGCTGTTGCTGGCGGGCGACGAAATGGGGCATCACGCCCTCAACGACCAGCAATTCCGGGTCAATTTCAATCTCAGCAATGCGCTGCTTGATGCGCTGCTGGCCCTGATTGAGAAGCAACTGGCTCATGATTCGATAGAGGAGAGCGACGACGATGAGGCTGCCACGCCGCTGCTGAGCGGCAGCTATTTCCAGCTGTTTACGGAGACAGTACCGCCAGATGTGAAGAGACTGTATACTGAGTCGGCGGAGAAGGACTATCCCTCGCTTGCTCAGACAGCGCATCGCCTGAAAGGCGTGTTTGCCATGCTCAATTTACTGCCGGGTAAACAGCTTTGTGAAGAGTTAGAACAGCACATTAAACTGTGCGACGATTTAACCATTAAAAATACCACCAGTGAAATTGACGCGTACGTCAACCAACTGCTGCAGCAAGGTAACCAATAAGATGAATAACCTGAATGTAATTATTGCCGATGACCATCCAATCGTTCTGTTCGGTATCCGTAAATCTCTGGAACAGATCGAATGGGTGAATGTGGTAGGTGAGTTTGAAGACTCAACAGCACTGATCAATAGCTTGTCCAAACTGGATGCCAACGTCCTGATTACCGATCTGTCGATGCCGGGCGAAAAATACGGCGACGGCATCACGCTGATCAAGTACATCAAGCGTCACTATCCGGATCTCTCCATTATTGTTCTGACCATGAACAATAACCCGGCGATCCTGAGCGCGGTACTGGATCTGGATATCGAAGGCATCGTGCTGAAGCAGGGTGCACCAACTGACCTGCCAAAAGCGCTGGCAGCCCTGCAGAAAGGGAAAAAGTACACGCCAGAAAGCGTGGCCAAACTGCTGGAGAAAATCAGCGCCGGCGGCTATGGCGACAAACGTCTGTCACCGAAAGAGAGCGAAGTGCTGCGCCTGTTCGCCGAAGGCTTCCTCGTTACCGAGATCGCCAAGAAGCTGAACCGCAGTATCAAAACCATCAGTAGCCAGAAGAAATCAGCAATGATGAAGCTGGGCGTGGATAACGATATCGCGCTGCTGAACTACCTCTCTTCCGTCAGCGCCACTCAGGTCGACAAAGAGTAATCCCTGCGGCGGTGCTTCGGCACCGCCTCTCCTCTGCCCTGCTTATCCTTCCCGGCTTTTGCGAACACGTTCGGCATACAGCGCCAGCGTGGTTTTCAGCACATCCAGCGTCACCGGTTTTGACAGGCAATTATCCATGCCGGCATCCATACAGCGCTGTTTCTCTTCCGCCAGTGCGTTAGCGGTCACCCCAATCACCGGGAAAGCATGCCCCAGCTGGCGCAGACGCTGCGTCAGCCGGTAGCCGTCCATGTTTGGCATGTTGACGTCGCTCAGTACGATATCGATATGGTTACGGCTGAGCACGTTGAGCGCATCCACGCCGTCCTGCGCCGTTTTGGTCTGATAGCCCAGCGTGCCAAGCTGTTCAGACAGCAACATGCGGTTAATCGGATGGTCATCAACAATCAGCACCATGATGTCTTCATAGCTGGAGGCCTGCTGCGGCACCGGCAGTTCCAGCGTGGTCGCCGTTTCACTGTCGATGGCAATGCGATAAATCCGGCCCAGCAGCAGCGGCAGATCGTGCAGCGTCGCGCTGCTGTGCACCCACTGTCCCGGCGTCGTTTCCTGCGGCATATCGATGTGTTCACCGCAGATACGGATGCGCGCGCGTACCGTCTGCGCTGGCGCGTCGTGGTGATCGCAGATCATCACATCGTCTGCCCCAGCCCGCCCCTGATAGTGCGCAACCTGGATGCCCTGCTGCTGGAGCAGACGCAGCAGGAAGGCCGCCAGATAGTCGTTGCGCAGGTCGAGCCAGATGGCTTTTTCCTGCAGACCATCCAGCAGCGGCGGCGCGGGTTGCTGTCCGGCGTAGATCGGAATACGCACCACGAACTGGCTGCCCATGCCCGGTTCAGAGTCGACTTCGATGTCGCCATCCATCATGTTGATGAGCTTTTCACAGATCGCCAGTCCCAGCCCGGTGCCCTGGAAATTACGCTGCACGCCGGAGCCGACCTGGAAGAACGGGTCGAACAGGCGCGTGATCTCTTTTGCCGGGATTCCCACGCCGGTGTCGCGCACGCGAAACGCCAGATACCCCTCTTTGACATAGGCGTGCAGGATAATGCAGCCGGTGTGGGTGAACTTGATGGCGTTGTTCAGCAGGTTGGAGATCACCTGCTGCAGGCGCAGCGGATCGCCATCCAGCGCCAGCGGCACATCGTTCTCGATAAACACATACAGCGTCAGGCGCTTGCGCACCACCAGCGACAGGTAGTTGCTGGCAATATGGTTGACCACCTCACGCGGCGAGAAGGGACGCGGCTCAATCTTCAGCTGCTCGGACTCGATCTTCGAGAAGTCGAGAATATCGCTGATGATTTTCAGCAACAGGCTGGATGAGTTGTTCATCGCCGTGACCAGCGAATCCACGCCCTTCGGCAGCGATTTGGTCTGCAGCAGATCGAGGTTACCGATAATGCCGTACAGCGGCGTACGCAGTTCGTGACTGACGGTAGCAAGGAACATCGATTTGGACTGGCTGGCCTGCTCGGCGGCATGCGCCATCTCCTGCAGCGACTGCTCCATGCGCACGCGCGCCGAGACGTCGACCAGCACGCAAATCGCCACGTTCTCGTTGCGGTAGCGCGAATGCACAAAGCTGATTTGCAGGTTAGTGTTACTGCCGGTCAGCATATCGACAAAATTAACCTGCTGGCCGCCGATGATTTCGTTCAGCCGCAGGCGATCTTCCTGCGTCAGCAGCGTCAGATAGTTATGCGCCAGTTCATTACTGAGGATGTTGGTGCCATCGCTGGTACGCAAAATACAGATGCCAACCGGCGCTGACGCGACAATCTTGCGGTTGAACTGCTCGTGCTCCTCCAGCCGGTGAGCGTTGTCCTCCGCCGGCAGGAACATGCGGCGTTCGAACACCCACGCCAGGGTAAACAGAATCAGCGCGCTGAGGATATTGAGCAGCAGCGCGTTGATCAGCATCAGCTTGAGCTGATCCATCAGCACATCGGTCGACAGCGACCACACCACATTGAGGCTGGACGGCGGCAGCGGCTTTTTCAGCACCAGCTGACGATAGCCGTCAAGATAACCAAACCAGGTGCTGTTATCCGGCAGATCGTCCAGCGAATAACCGGGTCCGCCGCGTCGTGAGCTGATCAGCGGGCGATAGTTTTCATCGGTGATAGTGGCCACCAGCGGCAGCCCGCCGGGCTGAATAAATTCATCCAGGCGAATGTTCTGTTCCACGCCGAGCAGCGCCTGCAGTTTGTTGGCGACGTAAACCGGCACCACCATGTAGAAGTTGCCGATGCCTGGCTGGCTGCTGTTGGTAATCCAGTACATTGGATTACGCCGCTCTTCCTCGTTGCCGCTGCGGTAGTGCAGCACGTTTTCGCGCAGCGCCTTCAGGCTGCGTTCGCGATCGACCGGATTATTGTTGCCGATGGTGAAATCTGCCAGGCACTGATTTTCGCCGCCAATAAAGAACACCCGATTGAGTTCATAGGCTGAGGCAAAATTGCTTTTCCAGTAGTTAATGAAATAGCTCAGGGAATCGAGCGAGTTACGCCAGGTGTTGCTCATTGACGTGCAGTCACCGTCGGTAAACAGTGGCGTAAACTGCGGCAGCGTGCTTTTGCCGCCCGGCATGCCGTTGAGCATATCCAGCCCGTTGACGCTGCTGCTCAGGCGATTCTCAGTGATGTACTTCAGCTCGCGCATCACATCCGCGGAGTGGCGCACATACCATTCGGCCTGACCATAATTGGTGGCAAACTCCTGGCGCACCGCGTTCTCTTTCTCGTGCAGCACATTGATGATGTAGAAAGTGGTCAACAGTGCACCCAGCGACCAGAGCAGCAGTGCCAGCGCACGAAACAGGTAGCGCGAGATGCGAAGCGTGGTGCGAAAGGAGACGAGATATTTCAAAAGAGACTCACTGGCGGCAAGGGTTATCGGGACGTTGAAAAGTTCTCATACACTAGCTTTATCAGGGCGAAAAAGCCAGTTGGCACGCGACTTTGGGAGTGAAAGTCAGACAAAAAAAACGGCAGGTCGGTTGCCCTGACCTGCCGCTTGTGACAGACAACGAACGGTTACTCTTCGTCGTCTGTTTCCGGTGCGTCGTCGTCGCTGTCGACTTCCGGCGCGATATCGTCTTCGCCTTCTGCCACGCTGCCGTCGATGGCGTCGAGTTCTTCCTCTTCCACCGGTTCAGCGACGCGCTGCAGGCCGACCACGTTTTCATCTTCTGCGGTACGAATCAGGATCACGCCCTGCGTATTACGGCCCACCACGCTGACTTCCGACACGCGGGTACGCACCAGCGTACCGGCATCGGTGATCATCATGATCTGATCGCTATCCACCACCTGTACCGCGCCAACCACTGGCCCGTTACGCTCGGTGACTTTAATCGAGATCACGCCCTGCGTGGCGCGCGATTTGGTCGGATACTCGCTGTTGGCAGTACGCTTGCCGTAGCCGTTCTGCGTTACGGTGAGAATCGCGCCCTCTTCACGTGGCACAATCAGCGACACCACTTTGTCGCCTTCGGCCAGCCTGATGCCGCGTACGCCCGAAGCCGAACGGCCCATGGCGCGCACCGCACTCTCCGCGAAGCGCACCACTTTACCGGCGGCAGAGAACAGCATCGCTTCGTCGTTACCGTTGGTCAGCGCCACGCCAATCAGCTCATCGTCTTCACGCAGGTTGATGGCAATGATGCCGGCACTGCGCGGACGGCTGAACTCCTGCAGCGCAGTTTTCTTCACGGTACCGTCTGCGGTCGCCATAAAGATGTTGAAACCTTCGGTGTATTCACGCACTGGCAGAATCGCGGTGATACGCTCGTTGGCTTCCAGCGGCAGCAGGTTGACGATCGGACGACCGCGCGCGCCACGGCTGGCTTCCGGCAGCTGATAGACCTTCATCCAGTAGAGGCGGCCACGGCTGGAGAAGCACAGAATGGTGTCGTGGGTGTTGGCCACCAGCAGACGATCGATAAAGTCTTCTTCTTTGATGCGTGCCGCCGATTTGCCCTTACCGCCGCGACGCTGGGCTTCATAGTCTGACAGCGGCTGGTATTTGACGTAGCCCTGATGCGACAGGGTGACCACCACATCTTCCTGGTTGATCAGGTCTTCGATGTTGATGTCAGCGCTGTTAGCGGTGATTTCCGTACGGCGCGCATCGCCAAACTGATCGCGCATCGCCACCAGCTCTTCACGGATCACTTCCATCAGGCGCTCGGCGCTCTGCAGGATGTGAATCAGTTCGGCGATCTGGTCCAGCAGCTCTTTGTACTCGTCGAGCAGTTTTTCATGCTCAAGGCCGGTCAGTTTCTGCAGACGCAGATCAAGAATGGCCTGTGCCTGCTGCTCAGTCAGGTAGTAGCGACCATCGCGAATACCAAACTCCGCTTCCAGCCACTCCGGACGCGCGGCGTCGTCACCGGCACGTTCCAGCATGGCGGCGACGTTGCCGAGATCCCACGACTGCGCCAGCAGGCCGCTTTTCGCTTCGGCTGGCGTCGGAGCCCGACGAATCAGCTCGATAATCGGATCGATGTTGGCCAGCGCAATTGCCAGACCTTCAAGGATGTGCGCACGATCGCGCGCTTTACGCAGTTCGAAGATGGTACGACGCGTCACCACTTCACGGCGGTGGCGAACGAAGGCTTCAATGATCTCCTTCAGCGTCATGATCTTCGGCTGGCCCTGATGCAGGGCAACCATGTTGATGCCGAAAGAGACCTGCAGCTGCGTCAGCGAGTAGAGGTTGTTGAGCACCACTTCGCCGACCGCATCGCGTTTCACTTCAATGACGATACGCATGCCGTCTTTGTCAGATTCGTCACGCAGGCCGCTGATGCCCTCAACGCGCTTCTCTTTCACCAGCTCGGCAATTTTCTCGATCAGGCGCGCTTTGTTCACCTGATACGGGATTTCATTGACGATGATGGTTTCACGACCGGTTTTGGCGTCGGTTTCGATCTCGCCGCGCGCGCGGATGTAAATTTTACCACGCCCGGTGCGGTAGGCTTCTTCAATGCCACGACGACCGTTGATAAAGGCGGCGGTCGGGAAATCCGGCCCGGTAATGTGCTCCATCAGCCCTTCGACGCTGATGTTTTCATCTTCGATGAACGCCAGGCAGCCGTTGATCACTTCCGTCAGGTTGTGAGGCGGAATGTTGGTCGCCATGCCGACGGCAATACCGGAGGAGCCGTTGATCAGCAGGTTAGGAATTTTGGTCGGCAGGACTTCTGGGATCTGCTCGGTGCCGTCATAGTTCGGCACAAAGTCGACCGTCTCTTTTTCCAGGTCAGCCAGCAGTTCAGAGGAGATCTTCGCCATGCGCACTTCGGTATAACGCATCGCTGCGGCGGAGTCGCCGTCGACCGAACCGAAGTTACCCTGACCGTCGACCAGCATGTAGCGCAGGGAGAACGGCTGGGCCATGCGCACGATACTTTCGTACACGGCGGAGTCACCGTGTGGGTGATATTTACCGATAACGTCACCGACCACACGGGCAGATTTTTTATAGGGTTTGTTCCAGTCGTTACCCAGTTCGCTCATGGCAAAAAGCACACGGCGATGCACCGGCTTCAGGCCATCACGTACATCGGGTAAGGCTCGGCCAACGATGACCGACATGGCGTAATCGAGGTAGGAGTTTTTCAACTCTTCTTCGATATTGACCGGTGTAATTTCTCTCGCAAGGTCGCTCATGGAGCCGCTATCCCTCTACATAATCCCGGATTTTAAAGGTGCGAAAGTATATCACATCGCTTGCGTGCGGTGAACGTAAAGCAGGGTTTTGTGGCGCTTTTCCTTTGCGCTGAGAGATGCCTCGCAGGGTTTATACGTTTATACTGGTGGCATATTTTGTCAGGAGTCATGATTCAATGAATGAACAACCGCAGGAAAGCCGCCAGAACGTCGACCACGCCGAAATTGCTAAGTTTGAGGCGGTTGCATCACGCTGGTGGGATTTAGAGGGTGAGTTTAAGCCGTTGCACCGCATTAATCCCCTGCGTCTTGGCTGGATTGCCCAGCACAGCCATGGGCTGTTCGGTAAGAAAGTGCTGGATGTCGGCTGCGGCGGCGGCATTCTCGCCGAGAGCATGGCGCGCGAAGGGGCGGAGGTCACCGGTCTGGATATGGGCGCCGAGCCGCTGGAGATCGCGCGTCTGCACGCGCTGGAGAGCGGCGTGAGCGTCAATTACGTGCAGCAGACGGTTGAAGCGCATGCGGCCAGCCACGCCGGTCAGTACGACGTGGTGACCTGTATGGAGATGCTGGAACACGTGCCGGATCCGCGCTCTGTGGTGCTGGCCTGCGCGCAGCTGGTGAAACCGGGCGGCGAGGTGTTTTTCTCCACCATCAACCGTAACCCCAAAGCCTGGCTGCTGGCGGTGTTTGGTGCTGAATACGTGCTGCGCATGGTGCCGCGCGGTACCCATGACGTGAAAAAATTTATTCGTCCCGCCGAGCTGCTGAACTGGGTGGACGAAACCGCCCTGCGAGAACGCAATATGACTGGCCTGCACTACAATCCGCTGACCAATCAGTTCCGCCTTGGCCGCGGGGTGGACGTCAATTATATGGTGCATACCCACCGTCAGGCGTAAACGACCTGTTTCGCCTGCCTGCCCGTGGGCAGCGGTGTTGTAGCGGCGTGATTTATTACGCGAGAAATCGCGCCGCTATGGAATCTACGACCGGCAATTTACTCAACTGAACGGCATAACGTCCTGCACGCCGCCAGTCCTCCTTTCACTTCCGACCGCCCCCGGTTTATCACGCGCTGGCCCTATCCAGATCAATTTCCTTTTAGACGCTGCGATGCGCTTTTTGTAAGGTGAAAAGGTCATAAAAAATTCATAAGCAAACGCAGATAAGTTCGCTGCTGACGGAGCGGCGCGGGCTTTTTTCGCCTGGGAAATTTCCCGAATCGCAGCGGTTGAGCAATAAACACGCGCTCGATCAAAAATTGAAAAAAAACCTGTTATCCGTTGACACCAGGTGCAGGCCTTGTGGCGTGGGGATCCAGGATTTTCCCCACCCCCCAGGGCGTAAAATTTTGTGAAAATCAACTCTTGTGATGATCCGATTGCTGACTAGAATACTCACCATATTGTTGTTCAAACTTTCCGCACCCCCTATATATAGTGTTTATCCACAGGCTTACTCACAATGAGCCGCCTGTGAATAGACGGGGGATAATTTTGTATTTCATGGACAGGTAAACACGCGACATGAACCAAAGTCTGCTCGTTACGAAACGCGATGGCCGCCAGGAGCGCATCGACCTCGATAAGATTCACCGGGTGCTGGACTGGGCAGCTGAAGGGCTGAACAATGTCTCCGTCTCGCAGGTTGAGTTGCGTTCGCACATCCAGTTTTACGATGGCATCAAAACCTCGGACATTCACGAGACCATCATCAAAGCGGCTGCCGATTTGATCTCCCGTGACGCGCCTGATTACCAGTACCTGGCCGCGCGTCTGGCGATCTTCCACCTGCGTAAAAAAGCGTACGGTCAGTTTGAGCCACCGAAGCTGTACGACCAGGTAGTGAAAATGGTCGAGATGGGCAAATACGATCGCCATCTGCTGGAAGACTACAGCACCGAAGAGTTTGAGCAGATGGACGGCTTCATCGACCACTGGCGCGACATGAACTTCTCCTACGCGGCGGTGAAGCAGCTGGAAGGCAAATATCTGGTGCAGAACCGCGTCAGCGGTGAAATCTACGAGAGCGCCCAGTTCCTGTATATTCTGGTCGCCGCCTGCCTGTTCTCCGGCTATCCGCGCGATACGCGCATGGATTACATCAAGCGTTTTTACGATGCGATCTCCACGTTCAAGATCTCGCTGCCTACGCCTATCATGTCCGGCGTGCGCACCCCGACCCGTCAGTTCAGCTCCTGCGTACTGATCGAGTGCGGCGACAGCCTGGATTCCATCAACGCCACCTCCAGCGCTATTGTGAAATATGTGTCACAGCGTGCCGGCATCGGCATCAACGCGGGCCGCATTCGTGCGCTCGGCAGCCCGATCCGCGGCGGTGAAGCGTTCCACACCGGCTGTATCCCGTTCTATAAGCACTTCCAGACGGCGGTGAAATCCTGCTCGCAGGGCGGCGTGCGCGGCGGTGCGGCAACGCTGTTCTACCCGATGTGGCATCTGGAAGTGGAAAGCCTGCTGGTGTTGAAAAACAACCGCGGCGTCGAAGGCAACCGCGTGCGTCACATGGATTACGGCGTGCAGATCAACAAGCTGATGTACACTCGCCTGCTGAAAGGCGAAGACATCACCCTGTTCAGCCCGTCCGACGTGCCAGGCCTGTATGACGCGTTCTTCGCCGATCAGGATGAGTTTGAGCGTCTGTATACCAAATATGAGAAGGACGACAGCATCCGCAAGCAGCGCGTGAAAGCCGTCGATCTGTTCTCGCTGATGATGCAGGAACGTGCCTCAACCGGCCGTATCTACGTGCAGAATGTTGACCACTGCAACACCCACAGCCCGTTCGATCCGGCCATTGCGCCAGTGCGTCAGTCTAACCTGTGCCTGGAAATTGCGCTGCCGACCAAACCGCTGGAAGACGTCAACGACGAAAGCGGCGAGATCGCGCTGTGCACCCTGTCCGCCTTCAACCTCGGTGCGATTGAAAGCCTGGACGATCTGGAAGAACTGGCTACGCTGGCAGTACGCGCGCTGGATGCCCTGCTCGATTACCAGGACTACCCGATTCCGGCGGCGAAACGCGGTGCGATGGGTCGTCGTACCCTGGGTATTGGCGTGATCAACTACGCCTATTACCTGGCAAAACACGGTGTGCGCTACTCCGACGGCAGCGCCAACAACCTGACGCACAAAACCTTTGAAGCCATTCAGTACTGGCTGCTGAAAGCCTCCAACGAGCTGGCGAAAGAGCAAGGTGCCTGCCCGTGGTTTAAAGAGACCACTTATTCGCAGGGCATTCTGCCGATCGATACCTATAAAAAGGATCTCGACAGCGTATGTAATGAGCCGCTGCACCTTGACTGGGAAGCGCTGCGTGAGTCGATTAAAATCCACGGCCTGCGCAACTCCACGCTGTCTGCACTGATGCCGTCTGAGACCTCTTCGCAGATTTCGAACGCCACCAACGGTATCGAGCCGCCGCGCGGTCACATCAGTATCAAAGCGTCGAAAGACGGGATTCTGCGCCAGGTAGTACCGGAGTATGAGCGTCTGAAAGATCAGTACGAACTGCTGTGGGAGATGCCATCAAACGACGGCTATCTGCAGCTGGTTGGCGTGATGCAGAAGTTTATCGATCAGGCGATTTCATCGAACACCAACTACGATCCAGGCCGTTTCGCCAATGGCAAAGTGCCGATGAAACAGCTGCTGAAAGATCTGCTGACCGCGTACAAATTTGGCGTGAAGACCCTGTACTACCAAAACACCCGTGACGGTGCCGAGGATGCGCAGGACGATCTGGCGCCGTCTATTCAGGACGATGGCTGCGAAAGCGGCGCCTGTAAAATTTGATCGAAAGGCGCCTGCGGGCGCCTTATCGTGTCTGGGCCAGCAGCGGCTGGCCCGTTTCACTTTTGGACTTAGTCATGGCTTACACTACTTTCTCACAGAACAAAAATGACCAGCTGAAAGAGCCGATGTTCTTCGGCCAGTCAGTGAACGTTGCCCGTTTCGACCAGCAGAAATACGACATCTTTGAAAAGCTGATCGAGAAGCAGCTCTCTTTCTTCTGGCGTCCGGAAGAGGTTGACGTCTCGCGCGATCGCATCGACTATCAGGCGCTGCCGGAGCACGAGAAGCACATCTTCATCAGTAACCTGAAGTATCAGACGCTGCTGGATTCCATTCAGGGCCGCAGCCCGAACGTGGCGCTGCTGCCGCTGATTTCGATTCCCGAGCTGGAAACCTGGGTGGAAACCTGGGCGTTCTCCGAGACCATCCATTCACGCTCGTACACTCACATCATCCGTAATATCGTCAACGATCCGTCACTGGTGTTTGATGACATCGTGACTAACGAGCAGATTCTGGCGCGCGCGCAGGATATCTCGAAGTATTACGACGATCTGATCGAGATGACCAACTACTGGCATCTGCTGGGTGAAGGCACGCATCAGGTAGCGGGCAAGAGCGTGACCGTGAATCTGCGTGCGCTGAAGAAGCAGCTGTATATCTGTCTGATGAGCGTTAACGCGCTGGAAGCGATTCGCTTCTACGTCAGCTTTGCCTGCTCGTTCGCCTTCGCCGAGCGCGAACTGATGGAAGGTAACGCCAAGATTATTCGTCTGATCGCCCGTGACGAAGCGCTGCACCTGACCGGCACTCAGCATATGCTGAATCTGATGCGTACCGGTGAAGACGATCCTGAAATGAAAGAGATCGCCGCTGAGTGCCGCGACGAGTGCTTCGACTTGTTTAAGAAAGCGGCCGAGCAGGAAAAAGAGTGGGCTGAGTATCTGTTCAGCGGCGGCTCAATGATTGGTCTGAACAAGGACATTCTGTGCCAGTACATTGAGTACATCACCAATATCCGCATGCAGGCGGTGGGTCTTGATCTGCCGTTCCAGACGCGTTCGAACCCGATTCCATGGATTAACTCGTGGCTGGTGTCAGATAACGTGCAGGTGGCGCCGCAGGAAGTTGAAGTGAGCTCCTATCTGGTGGGTCAGATCGACTCCGAAGTGGGCGAAGACGACTTCAACGATTTCCAGCTGTAAGCATGAGCCGTTCCGTGGTAATCCTGCGCAGCTCCGGCTCCCGGCTGGAGTGCGCAGACGAACACCCTAATCTGCTGACGACGCTGGAAGCACATAATGTGTGCGTCGAGTTTCAGTGTCGCGAAGGCTACTGCGGCTCCTGCCGCATGCGTCTGCTGAAAGGCGAAGTGGATTATGCGGAAACCCCACTGGCGTTTATTCAGCAGGGCGAGATTCTGCCCTGCTGTTGTAAAGCCAGAGGGGAGATTGAGATCGAGCTGTAACCTGCCGCTACACCAAACCCTAAAGTCCTTTAATGCTGCAACATCCATACAGGTCGTCAGAGAGGTTGCCGCTTGCTGCACCGGCGTAAATCCATCCCTGGAGCCTGCCGCCGCGCCGTCCTGGCGCGGAGGCTGCTGCAAGCGGCAACCTCCCCCACGCCCTATCAGGCTTCTTCATTGCGGTAACAGAACGTCACCCTGCAGCGACACCAATGCTAACGGGAAGAGGGGATGTTGAGCTAAGCCGGACGTCACGCGGCAAGGATGCCGCGTGTCGAGGCCCGCAGGGAGCGGGTTTTGCCGTTCCGGGCGTGCTCAACTTCCCCTCTGACCTTGCTGATGATGACCGCCAGCACAATCGGATTAGCTCTTCACCGTCTCCAGGACATCAATCCAGCCGTGACCGGTACTGACTTCACTGCCGTGCAGCCAGCGGCGCAGCATATTCATCGCCATCATCGCTACCACTTTCTGCCGGGTTTCCAGATTGTGCCGCCCGTGGGTAAATTTCACCCGCTGGCCCCAGCTGGCTTCAGGTGTATGCAGCGCAATCGACACTTCCCCTTCCTGCAGATCGCCAACCGACAAGGCCAGCACCGTGCCCTGCTGAGCGGCTAACTGACGCGTGCGCGTAACCTGCGCTTCCAGCGACTCCTCACGTGCCGGCAGCAACTCGGCAGCGCTAAGCGGTACCTGTGCGGCGGCCAGCTGCCAGTGCAGCAACCCGGCCGTGTATTGTTCGCTCAGAGCAAGGCGGAAGCCGCGATCGTGCAGTTCCCGCGCCAGCACGGCCGGCAATCCTTCAAAGCCTTCAAAAATGGTGCACTCGGCCAGCAGTAACTTAACCTGCTGCCACACCTGCTCCATCGCCACGCGCTGGCTGGCCGGGCCGGTCAGTTTAATCTCAATGATGGGCATCGACGAACGGTAGCCCATCACTACACCTTCCGGCAGCGGCAGCGGTTCAAGCTCCGCGGCGATATCGCTCTCGCCGCGACCAAAGGTGGTCAGACGCAGGCACAGCGGGGGTTCTGGCAACGTAAAACGCGCCTTAAGACGCGGAATAATCTGCTGCTCAACCATCACTTTGAATTCTGATGGCACGCCGGGGGTAAAGAAAATCCAGCAGCGATTAAGCTGCAGGGCAAACCCACAGGCGGTGCCGACCGGGTTATCGATCAACTCGGCATTGGCCGGAATCTCCGCCTGCTTGCGATTACTGGGTGCCATGAGCCGCCCGCGGCTGGCAAACCAGGCTTCCATCTTCTCCAGCCACGCCTGCTGCAGCACCAGTTCGCTGCCGCTGGCGGTGGCCGCTGCCTGCGCGCTGAGATCGTCGCTGGTCGGCCCGAGACCGCCGTTCACAATCAGCACGTCGGCAATCTGACTGCGACTCTGTAGCGCTTCAACCAGCGAGCTCATCGCATCGCCGACCGTGCTGCGACTGGTCATCGGCAGACCGTGCTGAAACAGCACATCGGCCAGCCACGAGGCGTTGGTATCGACAATCTGCCCATGTAACACTTCATCGCCCGTTGAGAGCATTTCGACACGTATCACGATCTCTTCTCCTTATCCCTGTGGCTTTCACTGTAGGGAGCGCGCAGGCGAAACACAATCGCCACCGGTGCGAAATAGCGGGTTAATCGCGATGCGGAAAGGAAACAGCGGGAAAGCAGGAATCGGGCGCGACGAACATCGCGCCCACGGGGATTAACGGCGCGCCAGCAGCAGGCCAACAAACAGACCGGCAGCCGCACCGATACCAATGCCCTGCCACGGTTTTTCATGCACGTAATCGTCGGCACGATACGCTGCCTGTTTGGCACGATAGTAATAGCTGTCGGACGCCTGGCTCACGCGATTCTTCACGTCTTCCAGCGCCTGCTCGGCTTTCTGCTTCAGTTCGATATATTTCTGGTCCGCCGGATCGCCCGAGGAGCGCAGCACTTCTTCCAGCGTTTCCGTCAGCAGCGCCAGATCGTCATCAAGACGGGTTTCAAATTGATCGGTAGATGACATGTTCACAATCCTCCATGTTTAAATGCGGTGTCGATTAACTATAGTCATAAATTGCGTTTTTGCGCCGCGCCGTCATCCGCTGACTGCGCTTTTTGCCGCGCTGAACGCAAAGTTATGTCATCCGGGGCGTTGCACGCGGAATTGTGCTTCGTTTATTTGATTAATCTGATAAATTTTCAGCGGACTGAATTTTTTATTTTCGCCACTGTCGTAACCCCCTGTAGCCTGACGCTAAATGTCTTGCGACAGCCTCAATACACCCGAGCAGCTAAGGAAAAGATTTCCGGCATGAATCGTAGAAAATTTATGAAAGCGTCCATGGCCCTCTCTGCCGTTAGCGGCATGACCGGGCTCTCCTCGCTGTTTGCGCAGTCCGCCTGGGCCGATGATGGCATCGCCGACGGAACCGCCGTGCGCTTCGATTTCGATGTGCTGAAAAAGAAAGCCGCGGCGCTGGCCAAACAGCCCTGGGGCGGCGCGCCCGGCCCCCTGCCCGCGACCCTGGCCAATCTGACACCGCAGGCGTATAACGAAATTCAGTACGACGCTAACCACTCACTGTGGAACAACATCGCCGACCGCGAGCTGGATGTGCAGTTCTTCCACGTTGGCATGGGCTTTAAGCGCCGCATTCGCATGTTCTCCGTGGACGCCGCCAGCCGCGAGGCGCGGGAAATCCACTTCCGTCCGGAACTGTTTAATTATCACAACGCCAACGTGGATTCCCAGCAGCTGGTGGGTAAAACCGACCTCGGCTTTGCCGGTTTCCGCGCTTTTAAAAAGCCGGAGCTGGCGCGACGCGACATCGTTTCTTTCCTCGGTGCCAGCTACTTCCGCGCGGTAGATGAAACCTACCAATATGGCCTGTCAGCCCGTGGCGTCGCGGTTAACACCTTCAGCAATGGCCAGGAAGAGTTTCCCGACTTCACCGCCTTCTGGTTCGAGACGCCAAAAGCTGAAGACACCACCTTTGTGGTGTATGCACTGCTGGACGGGGCCAGCGTCACCGGTGCCTACAAGTTCACCATCCACTGCGAAGAAAAACGCGTGGTGATGGAGGTGGAAAACCACCTGTTTGCGCGCAACGAGATTCGTCAGCTCGGTATTGCGCCCATGACCAGCATGTTCAGCTGCGGCACCAACGAGCGCCGCATGTGTAATACCTATCATCCGCAGATTCATGACTCCGATCGCCTGGCGATGTGGAGCGGCAGCGGCGAGTGGATTGCCCGTCCGCTGAATAACCCGCAGCGCCTGCAGTTTAATGCCTATCAGGATGAAAACCCGCGCGGCTTCGGTCTGCTGCAGCTGAACCATGATTTCAAAGATTACCAGGACGTGATTGGCTGGTATGACAAACGCCCCAGCCTGTGGGTGGAGCCGATCGGTAAATGGGGTAAAGGCGCCATCAATCTGATGGAGATCCCGACGACCGGGGAAACGCTGGATAACATCGTGTGCTTCTGGCAGCCGGCCGAGCCGGTCAAGGCTGGCAGCGAATTTAATTTCCAGTACAAACTCTACTGGAGCCAGCTACCGCCAGTCCGCAGCGGTCTGGCCCGCGTTGATGCCACGCGCACCGGTATTGGTGGCTTCCCGGAAGGCTGGGCACCGGGCGAACACTTCCCGGACCAGTGGTGCCGCCGCTTTGCTATCGATTTCATTGGCGGCGACCTGCAGGCGGCCGCGCCGAAAGGCATCGAACCGGTAATCACCGTGTCGTCCGGCACCTTCAAACAGGTGGAGATTCTCTACGTCGAACCGCTGAAAGGGTACCGTATCCTGTTTGACTGGTATCCGAACAGCGACTCAACCAAACCGGTGGATATGCGCCTGTTCCTGCGCACCAAAGATGAGACGCTGAGCGAAACCTGGCTGTATCAGTACTTCCCGCCACCGCCCGATCAGCGCAAGTACACCGACGACCGGCAGATGACGCCGGGCTAACCTGCACGGCGAGGCCAACACCTCGCCGTTAGTTTTTCTGCATGCCGACGTGCGGAATATTATCTTCCAGATAAACGTCCGTGACCGCCCGGAAGCCCAGTCGACCATAAAAGCCTTCCAGATGCGCCTGCGCGGACAGATATACCGCCCGCTGCGGCCAGTGCTGTTCGCAGCTGTTCAGCGCCTGCTCCATCAGCCGATAGCCCAGTTTCAGGCCGCGCGCCTCTTCCGACACAATCACCCGACCAATGGTCACCGGCGAAGAAGCCAGCGCGGGCGTCAGCAGACGCGCATAGGCCAGCAGTTTGCCATCAAGAAAGCCCAGCAGATGGCGGTTATCAGCCGTCAAATCCTGGCCATCTATATCCTGATACGGACAGGCCTGTTCGACGATAAACACCTGATTGCGCAGCGCCAGCACGGTATACAGCTGCTGCGCGGTCAGTTCACTGTGGTGGCAATCAAGCCATTGCATATCCATCGTGCTTCCTTGTCTGAGCGAAAAAAGTGATCTTCACAGCCTATCACAGCGCATGCGCTAAACGCAGTGGGCTGCACGTAACAGGGGCGGACACGCGGAGCAATGTGATCAAACTCTCAAATTGCAGGCAAAAAAAATCAGGCCCGCAGGCCTGATTGTGAAGATGACGCGCTGTTTACATCAGCGGCTGGGCCAGCTGCACCAGCGTGATGAGCGGCTGCGGATAAACACCGAGCAGCAACACCAGGATGGCGGAGATCAGCACCACCACACCACCGGCGGTGAACGCCCAGTTGGCCGGGGTATCGCGGGTGTGCAGTTCCGGCGGGCTGAGGTACAGGCTCACCGTAACGCGCAGGTAGTAATACAGACCAATGGCGCTACCGGCGACAACCGCCGCGGTCAGCCACCACAGATGCGCGTTAACACCAGACGCGATGACGTAAAACTTACCGATAAAGCCCAGCGTCATCGGGATACCGGCCAGCGACAGCATCATCACCGTCATCACGGCGGAGAGAATCGGACGATGCCAGAACAGACCGCGATACGAGTAAAGCGTATCCGCATCCGGACCACGGTACGGGCTCGACATCAGGCTGACTACACCGAAGGCGCCGAGGCTGCTGAACAGGTAACCGGCCAGATAGACACCGGCGGTTTCCAGCGACAGCTGATGGGTTTTCACCGCAATCAGCGCCACCAGCAGATAGCCAAGATGCGCGATAGATGAATAGCCGAGCAGACGCTTGATGTTGCTCTGCGAAATCGCCATCAGGTTACCGAACAGGATCGAGACGAAGGCAATCACACCCAGCACGGTGCGCACCGCTTCACTGTCGGTTACCGGTGCGTACATGAACAGACGCATGATGACCGCAAAGATAGCGATTTTGCTGGCGGTGGCGAGGAAGGTCGAGACCGGAGCCGGCGCGCCCTGATAAACGTCTGGCGTCCACAGATGGAACGGCACCAGCGACAGCTTAAAGCCAAGACCGATGATCATCATGCCCAGCCCGACCAGCAGCAGCGGCTGCTGAATCATGCTGTCATTCAGGCTTTTGCCGAGCTGCACAAAGCTCAGGCTGCCGGAATCGGCGTAGACCAGCGCAATACCGAAGATCAGGAACGAGGAGGCCGCAGCCGACAGAATCATGTACTTCAGCGCCGCTTCCAGCGAGCGCTTCTGACGGAAGGCGTAGCCGATGAGACCAAACAGCGGCAGCGACAGCAGTTCGATACCGATGAACAGCGCCGCCAGATGGTTGGCGCTGGCCAGCACGATCCCGCCCAGCGCCGCGATCAGCACCAGCAGATAGAACTCATCTTTGTTGTCCGGAAAACCGGCCAGCCACGGATAAGCAAAGGTGCAGGTTGCCAGACTCGCCAGCATCACCAGCGCGGTATAGAACATCGAATAGCCATCCACGCGCAGCAGCGGCGTGACATCCATGGCGCCCACGTGGCCCACAAACCACAGCGACAGCAGCGCGAGGTTAAGACCGATGACCGTCAGCGTGGCATTAACAAAGTGGTTGCGTCGCCACGCAATGGACAGCATCACAACCACCACCGTCAATCCGACGATTAACAGCGGTAGCAACGCGATCAATTGTTGAGGAGTTATTGTCATGGCGAATTACGGCCTTGTAGTTGAAATTGAAGCGGTAAACCACTGCTGAATATTGCTCATCGCAGCATGGGACGTGTCGAGGATTGGCTGCGGGTAAACGCCCAGCAGCACCAGCAGCACGACCAGTACACCGATGGTCAGGAATTCGCGCGGCGACATTCCAGCCAGCGGCTCTTTTGATTTGGCTTCGCCGTAGTAAGCGCGCTGCATCATGATCAGCGAGTACACCGAGGCAAATACCAGGCCGAAGGTGGCAATCACGATAATCAACGGCACCACCTGATAGCTGCCGGTCAGAATCATGAACTCACCCACAAAGTTACCGGTGCCCGGCATACCGAGGTTGGCCACGGCAAAGAACAGCGACAGGCCCGGAATCCACTTGATGCGCGACCACAGGCCGCCCATCTGGCGCATGTCACGGGTATGCAGACGTTCATACAGCTGACCGCACAGGATGAACAGCGCCGCGGCCGACAGGCCGTGCGCAATCATCTGCACCACCGCGCCCTGGAACGCCAGCTGGCTGCCGGTGTAGATGGCAATCAGCACGAAGCCCATGTGCGAAATCGAGGTGTAGGCGATCAGGCGTTTGATATCGGTCTGCGAGAACGCCATCCAGGCGCCGTAGAAGATACCGATGATGCCGAGCCACATGGCGATCGGTGCGAACTCCGCAGACGCATTCGGGAACAGCGGCAGGCTAAAACGCAGCAGGCCGTAAGCCGCAGTTTTCAGCAGGATACCGGCAAGGTCAACCGAACCAGCGGTCGGCGCCTGGCTGTGGGCATCCGGCAGCCAGCCGTGCAGCGGCACCACCGGCATTTTCACCGCAAAGGCGATGAAGAAGCCGAGCATCAGCAGATACTCAACGGTATGTGACATCGGGGTTTTCAGCAGCTCTTCATAGCTGAACGTCCAGACGCCAGTGGCGTTGTAGTGCACGAACACCAGCGCCAGAATGGCAATCAGCATCACCAGACCTGACGCCTGGGTGTAGATGAAGAATTTGGTTGCCGCGCTGATACGGGTTTTCCCGTCAGACGCTTTGTGACCCCAGAGCGCGATGAGGAAGTACATCGGCACCAGCATCATTTCCCAGAAGAAGAAGAACAGGAACATGTCGATGGCGAGAAACACGCCGATCACGCCGCCGAGAATCCACATCAGGTTGAGGTGGAAGAAGCCCTGATACTTTTCGATTTCATTCCACGAGCAGAGTACCGCCATCAAACCCAGCAGGCCGGTCAGCACCACCATCAGCAGCGACAGGCCATCCAGCGCCAGATGGAAATTAATGCCAAAGCGTGGGATCCACGACACCAGGAAAGTCGACTGCCACTGCGGCAGGCCCGCAGCCTGCGTCAGCGAATAGCCGCCCTGCAGCCACAGCTGCAGGCCCAGCGCCAGCGTCAGCCCCATGGTGATCAGGGCAATCCAGCGCGGCACCTTCGCGCCAAGGCGCTCAGCCAGCCAGCAAAGCAAGCCCCCAACAAAGGGTATAATTATTAGCCAAGGTAATAACACGGCGTACATTCCCTATTTTCGTCTTCGTTCAGGCTATCGGACGCGCCTGTTTCGCCTCGCCCGCGCGGGCAACGTTCACGTATTACTACGCGCCGGTTGCTGCGCTGGCGAACACCAAACTGACTGCGTTGATCTCACCCGTGCATCAGACAATTTTGAACATTCTTACGTGGGGCGCTAAACCATCGCGCGCCCCGCTCATCAATCGTTAAATCACCAGCATCAGCGCCAGCACCACCACGGCACCGACGCTCATCGACGCGATATACCAGCGCAGATAGCCGTTCTCACTCACCACCAGACCTTTATTACCGATGCGCGACAGCAGCGCCGGCAGGTTCATCAGGGAGTTGAGCGGATCGCGCTGCAGCAGCCAGGCAATGCCAAGGTACGGTTTAACAAATACCTTGTCGTACAGCCAGTCGAAGCCCCAGGCCGCAAACCACCAGGTGCCGAAGAAACGGCCCGGCGCGCTGTTGGCGATGCGGGTGACCAGCTGACGTTTGCCCAGCCACAGCGCGGCGGCAATCAGGATTCCGATAATCGCCACGGCACCCGAGGTGATTTCCAGCGCCACTTTGCCGGTTTCACCAAACTCGTTCTGTGGCAGCACGCCCGCCAGCGGAGGCGTAATCAGCGCGCCAACGAAGGTCGAGAGTACCAGCAGCACAATCAGCGGCAGATGATGCGTAATGCCTTTACCGGCATGCGCATGAATTTTCTCTTCGCCGTGGAACACGATGAAGATCATGCGGAAGGTGTAGATTGAGGTAAGGAATGCACCCACCAGACCGGCGACCATCAGATTGATGTGACCGTTAGCCAGCGCACCGAACAGAATCTCGTCCTTACTATAGAAGCCGGCGGTAATCAGCGGCAGCGCGGCCAGCGCAGCACCGCCCACCAGGAAGCAGACATACACCAGCGGGATGCTCTTACGCAGACCGCCCATTTTGAAAATATTCTGCTCGTGATGACAGGCCAGAATCACGGAACCGGAAGAGAGGAACAGCAGCGCCTTGAAGAACGCATGGGTCATCAGGTGGAAAATCGCGGCGTCCCACGCCTGTACGCCCAGCGCCAGGAACATGTAGCCGATCTGACTCATGGTGGAGTAAGCCAGCACGCGTTTGATGTCGGTCTGCACCAGCGCGGCGAAGCCCGCCAGCACCAGCGTAATCGCACCGACGATACCCACCAGATGCAGCACTTCCGGCGTCAGCAGGAACAGACCGTGGGTGCGGGCAATCAGATAGACGCCTGCGGTTACCATGGTGGCAGCGTGGATCAGCGCGGAGACCGGCGTCGGACCGGCCATCGCATCGGCCAGCCACGTCTGCAACGGCAGCTGTGCCGATTTACCCACGGCACCGCCCAGCAGCATCAGCGTCGCCCACTGCAGCATGTGGTTGTCCGCCGCGAAGTGCGCCGGGGCCAGCTCCATCAGCTCACGGAAGTTCAGCGTACCCAGTTCGTTGTAGAGAATGAACAGCGCAAAGGCGAGGAACACGTCACCGACACGGGTGATGATGAAAGCTTTCATCGCCGCTTTGCCGTTTTCCGGATTGCTGTAGTAGAAGCCAATCAGCAGGTAGGAACACAGCCCTACCCCTTCCCAGCCCAGGTACATCAGCATCAGGTTATCGGCCAGCACCAGCACCACCATGCTCGCGATGAACAGGTTAGTGTAAGCGAAGAAGCGTGAATAACCCTCTTCACCGCGCATGTACCACGAAGCGAACATGTGGATGAAGAAGCCGACGCCGGTGACCACCGACAGCATGGTCAGCGACAGACCATCCAGCACCAGGTTCACTTTGATGTCAAAGTTACCCACGTGCATCCAGGTCCACAGCGCCTGGGTAAATGGCTGCTGGCCGTGACTAAAGAAGTCCACACCCACAAATACGGTGGTCAGCGCCGCAAGGCCCACTGAACCCATCCCCACCGCAGCCGACAGGTTCTCCGACCAGCGACCACGGGAAAACGCCAATAGCAGGAAGCCAATCAGCGGAAATAATACGGTTAAATAGAGAAGATTCATCCGCGCATCTCGCTCACTGTGTCAATGTTCAGCGTCTGACGACGACGATAGAGCTGGAGCAGCAGCGCCAGACCAATACTGGCTTCCGCCGCCGCGAGGCTGATTGCCAGGATATACATCACCTGACCGTCGGCTTGTCCCCAGTAGCTGCCTGCCACCACCAGCGCCAGCGCCGCGGCATTGATCATGATCTCCAGACCGATCAGCATAAACAGCAGGTTGCGGCGCAGTACCAGCGAGGTCAGGCCGAGAACAAACAGCACAGCAGCCAGAATCAGGCCGTGTTGTAACGGGATCATGCGTGCTCCTCCTTATTGGCCGCCGCGTCTGACACGCGGTTGCTCAGCACTTCGCCCTGACGATCTTCACGTCCGATATGGAACGCCACCACCAGACCGGCCAGCAGCAGCATTGACGCCAGCTCAACCGCCAGAACATACGGGCCAAACAGACTGATGCCCACCGCTTTGGCATCGATGACGGTGCCATCAATACCCTGGTCGGTCGCGGTCAGGATGGCGTAGATCATCACCACCAGCAGCAGCAGCGAGACAATGCCCGGACCGATCCACAGCGACGGCTTCAGCCATTCGCGCTCCTGATCCTGCTGGGTTTTACCCAGGTTAAGCATCATCACCACGAACACAAACAGCACCATGATGGCACCGGCATAGACGATGATCTCCAGCGCACCGGCAAAATAGGCACCCATTGAGAAGAACACGCCGGCAATCGACAGCAGCGAAACAATCAGGTACAGCAGCGCATGTACCGGATTGGTGTGGGTGATGACGCGCAATGTCGTCAGCACCGCCACCAGTCCGCAAAGATAAAACGCAAATTCCATACCTGGCTCCTTAAGGTAATAAGCCTTTAACGTCGATCGGTTTGGCTTCGTTTTCCGCGTCGCCTTTGTCTTTACCGTCGATCGCCATACCTGCCATGCGGTAGAAGTTGTACTCCGGATATTTACCCGGGCCGGAAATCAGCAGATCTTCCTTCTCATACACCAGATCCTGACGCTTGAACTCACCGAGTTCGAAGTCCGGCGTCAGCTGAATCGCGGTGGTCGGGCAGGCTTCTTCACATAAACCACAGAAGATGCAGCGCGAGAAGTTGATGCGGAAAAATTCCGGATACCAGCGGCCATCCTGCATCTCCGCTTTCTGCAGCGAAATACAGCCGACCGGGCAGGCAACGGCGCACAGGTTACAGGCCACGCAGCGCTCTTCGCCGTCCGGATCGCGCGTCAGCACGATACGGCCACGGTAGCGCGGCGGCAGATAAACCGGCTCTTCCGGATACATCTGGGTTTCGCGTTTGGCGAAGGCATGCATGCCAATCATCCAGATACTGCGCACTGTCGTGCCGAAGCCAACGACAATATCTTTTAAAGTCATCTCAAAACCCCTTACTGCGCGTTGTACAGAATCACTGCGGCAGTGGCCAGCAGGTTCAATAACGTCAACGGCAGACATACTTTCCAGCCGAACGACAGCACCTGGTCATAGCGTGGACGCGGCAGCGCAGCACGAATCAGGATAAACATCACCATAAAGAACGCCGTTTTCAGGGCGAACCAGATGAACGGCGGCAGGAACGGACCGTGCCAGCCACCGAAGAACAGGGTGACGATCAGCGCCGAAACGGTAGTAATGGCCACGTACTCACCGACAAAGAACAGGCCGAACTTCATCCCGGCATATTCGATGTGGTAACCGTCGGCCAGCTCCTGTTCCGCTTCCGGCTGGTCAAACGGATGACGGTGGCACACCGCGACGCCAGCAATACAGAAGGTCACGAAGCCAAAGAACTGCGGGATGATATTCCACAGGTGCGTCTGGCTCTCAACGATGGCGTTCAGGTTAAAGGAACCCGCCTGCGCCACCACGCCCATCAGCGACAGGCCAAGGAACACTTCGTAGCTCAGGGTCTGCGCGGAGGCACGCATTGCACCGAGCAGCGAGTATTTGTTGTTACTCGACCAGCCCGCGAACAGTACGGCGTAAACCGCCAGACCCGCCATCATCAGGAAGAACAGCAGACCGATGTTCAGGTCGGTGACCATCCAGCTCGGCGAAACCGGCACAATCGCAAACGCCAGCAGCAGCGAAACGAAGGCGATAACCGGTGCCAGGGTAAAGATGAAGCGATCGGTAAACGGCGGAACCCAGTCCTCTTTAAAGAACATTTTGATCATGTCCGCCGCCAGCTGCAGCGAGCCGCCCCAGCCTACGCGGTTCGGTCCATAACGGTTCTGCCACAGGCCGAGCAGACGACGCTCGGCAAAGCTCATGAAGGCACCACAGGCCACCACCACCAGCAGGATGACAATGGCTTTCACCACCTGCAGGATGATGTCAATAACGTCCGGTGTCAGCCAGCTCATTGCGCTGCCTCCTGCAGTTTGTCAATTTGCGCACCCGCGAGGAACGGCGGTACACCCGGCATGCCGAGCGGCAGACCCACCTGCCCCGCCTGCAGTGCCGCAGAGAAGCGCACCGGCAGACGCAGCGTTTCACCGGCGCAAACCAGCTCCACGGACGCACCGTTATTAACGCCCAGCTTCTCAGCATCTGCCGGATTGATCACCAGCGTGGCCGGTGCCATGCGTTTCTGGAAGGTTGGCGAGCGCTGAGTCATCTCTTCACTACCAAACAGCTGATAGTAAGGTGCCACGCGATACTGACTGCCGCCCACGAAGCGTGCCGGAACCTGGCTGAACCAGTCCAGTGCACTTTCGCTGGCTTCGAACAGCCGCACGCCCGGATCGCCATGACGCAGTTTGCCGCCCACTTCCGCCTGGAACTTGTTCCACGCCTGCGGTGAGTTCCAGCCTGGTGCCCAGGCAAAAGGAATCTGCGAACGCGGTGCCGACGGCTGGTTGTTACCTTCCATGGAGAAGGCAAACATGGTGTCTTTATCCTGCGGCTGACGCGGTTCGTGCACGCTGATGTTGGCGCGCGCGGCGGTACGGCCACTGGCACGATGCGGTGAACGCGCCAGTTTCTGGCCACGAATACGGAAGCTGGCGTCCGGCGCCGCATCCTTAATCCCTTTCAGCTGTGGCAGCGCCACAATCGCGGCATCAATCACGTGATCGAGCTGCGTCCAGTCAATCTGGCGGCTCTCGACGGCACTGTGCAGCGAATGCAGCCAGCGCCAGCTCTCCAGCATCACCACGCTATCGTCGTAGTAGGCCGGATCGTAAACCTGGAAGAAGCGCTGGGCGCGACCTTCATGGTTGATGGAGGTGCCGTCGCTCTCGGCAAAGCTGGCGGTGGATAGCACCAGACCGGCTTTCTCCAGCGTGGCGGTGCGTTGATGATCAACCACGATCACGTGCGCGGTGTTATGCAGTGCTGCATCGACGGTGGCTTTCGGTGCGTGACGGTAGAGATCGTTCTCCAGCACCACCAGCGCTTCCGCTTCGCCTTTGTCCAGCTGCTCCAGCGCGCTGTCCAGCGACTGGCCGCCCATCAGGCCGAGACCGAAGCTGTTGGCGGCACCGGCGAGGAAGGTAATACCGACGTCAGCACCGCGCGCTTTCAGCGCTTTAGCCACGTTGGCTGCCGCTTCAATCATTGCCGTGCTGCCCGAGTGGGTGCCGGAAATGATCAGCGGTTTTTTCGCGCCGGCCAGCGCCTGTACCACCACGTCCAGCTTGCCGTTCAGGCTGCTGTCAAAGTCGCTAACCGCCGGTGCGCTGTCATCCAGCGCGTGCGCGATGGCGAAGCCCAGGCGTGCCTGATCTTCCACCGGTGCGCGATAGCTCCACGCGGCAATATCATCGAGACGGGTTTCATCAACGTTAGTGACAAACAGCGGATGTTTGGCGTGCTGACCAATGTTGAGGATGGCGGCGATCTGCCAGTCCGCAACTTTCTGAGCGGCGGCCATTTCGCGTGCTTTGCCTTTAACGGCCTGACGCACCGACAGCGCCACGCGGGCACCAACCTGAGTCAGGTCTTCACCCAGCACCAGCACGGCGTCATAGCTTTCAATTTCACGCAGCGATGGCGTGTAGATGCCGCCCTGCTGCAGCACTTTCAGCATCAGCTCAACCCGCGCCTGCTCAGCTGCCGGCATGCCGGTTGAGAAGTTTTCTGCGCCCACCAGTTCGCGCAGCGCGAAGTTGCTTTCAATACTGGCGCGAGGTGAACCGATACCGATCACCTTCTTCGCCTGACGCAGGATATCCGCGGCGGCATTAACCGCCTGCTCTGCGTTCAGCGTGATACGGTCGCTGCCGCGCATCTGTTCCGGATGACGCGGACGATCTTTACGGTTCACGTAGCCATAGCCGAAACGGCCACGGTCGCACAAGAAGTAGTGGTTTACCGAGCCGTTGTAGCGGTTTTCGATACGACGCAGCTCGCCATAGCGTTCGCCCGGGCTGGTGTTACAACCCACGCTGCACTGCTGGCAGATGCTGGGCGCAAACTGCATATCCCACTTACGGTTATAGCGTTCAGAGTGGGTTTTATCGGTGAACACGCCGGTCGGGCAGATTTCTACCAGGTTACCGGAGAATTCGCTCTCCAGCGTGCCATCTTCCGGACGGCCAAAGTAGACGTTGTCATGCGCGCCGTACACGCCAAGATCTTTGCCATCGGCGTAATCTTTGTAGTAGCGCACGCAGCGGTAACAGGCGATACAGCGGTTCATCTCATGCGAGATAAACGGCCCGAGATCCTGATTCTGATGGGTACGCTTGGTAAAACGGTAGCGACGGAAGCTGTGTCCCGTCATTACCGTCATATCCTGCAGGTGACAGTTACCGCCCTCTTCGCACACCGGACAGTCGTGCGGGTGGTTGGTCATCAGCCACTCCACCACGCTTTCACGAAACTCTTTCGCTTCGCCATCGTCGATGGAGATAAAGGTGCCGTCAGACGCAGGCGTCATGCAGGACATGACGAGGCGACCACGGGTATCTTCGGCATTCTGGAATTGCTTTACCGCGCACTGGCGGCAGGCTCCCACGCTTCCCAGCGCCGGATGCCAGCAAAAATAAGGAATATCAAGGCCCAGAGACAGACACGCCTGCAGCAGGTTGTCCGCTCCGTTCACATCATATTCTTTACCGTCTACATGGATTGTAGCCATAGTGAACATGCTTCCGTAAGGCTCGTCCGCAGACGAGCGTTAAACATCTAATTCCTGCCCCGCAGCCTCAGGCCCGGGCGATTCCGTGTACGACGGCGGCTTACCAGCGCGCTTTCAGCAGGTTAGGCTGAATCCCGCCAATGGCGCGGGTATTGCCAAACACCTGCGGCGCAATGCCAGCTTCAAACTCGTCACGGAAATATTTAATCGCGCTCTGCAGTGGCTCAACGGCACCCGGTGCGTGGGCGCAGAACGTCTTGCCCGGACCGAGCTGGCGGCACAGCTGCAGCAGGGTTTCGATATCCCCCGGCTGGCCTTTTTTCTGCTCCAGCGCACGCAGGATCTTCACGCTCCACGGCAGACCATCACGGCACGGCGTACACCAGCCGCACGACTCGCGCGCAAAGAACTCTTCGAGGTTGCGTACCAGCGACACCATATTGATTTCGTGGTCGACCGCCATCGCCAGCGCGGTACCCAGACGGCTGCCGGCTTTGCCGATGCTGGCAAATTCCATCGGCAGGTCGAGGTGCTGCTCGGTCAGGAAGTCGGTACCGGCTCCGCCCGGCTGCCAGGCTTTGAACTTGAGGCCATCGCGCATTCCGCCGGCATAATCCTCGAGGATTTCACGCGCGGTGGTACCAAACGGCAGCTCCCACACGCCCGGATTTTTCACCCGGCCGGAGAAGCCCATCATCTTGGTGCCAGTGTCTTCGCTGCTGGAGATGTTTTTGTACCACTCCACGCCATTCAGGAAGATCGCCGGCACGTTGGACAGTGTCTCAACGTTGTTAACGCAGGTCGGTTTGCCCCAGACACCGGCACTGGCCGGGAACGGCGGCTTGGAACGCGGGTTAGCGCGGCGCCCTTCCAGCGAGTTGATCAGCGCGGTCTCTTCGCCGCAGATATAGCGGCCCGCACCGGTGTGAACAAACAGTTCGAAATCGAAGCCGGTACCAAGAATGTTTTTGCCGAGATAGCCCGCGGCAGTGGCTTCGGCGATGGCTCGACGCAGGTTTTCCGCGGCTTCGATGTATTCACCGCGCAGGAAGATGTAGCCACGGTAGGCTTTCAGCGCAAACGCACTGATCAGCATGCCTTCCACCAGCTGGTGCGGCAACTGCTCCATCAGCAGGCGGTCTTTATAAGTGCCTGGTTCCATCTCATCAGCGTTACACAGCAGGTAACGGATGTTCATGGATTCATCTTTGGGCATCAGGCTCCACTTCAGACCGGTGCTGAAGCCCGCACCGCCGCGCCCTTTCAGACCGGAGTCCTTCACCGCGGCGACGATCTCGTCCTGGCTCATGCCCTTCAGCGCTTTATCGGCGCCAACGTAGCCGTTTTTACTGCGGTATTCATCGAACCATACCGGCTGTTTGTCGTCACGCAGACGCCAGGTCAGCGGATGGGTTTCCGCAGTACGAATGATCTGTTTAATGGTCATTGATACTGCTCCAGCAGGTTGGCGATGCCTTCCGGCGTCAGGTGAACGTGGGTATCTTCATCCACCATCATGGTCGGGCCTTTGTCACAGTTGCCGAGGCAGCAGGTTGGCAGCAGCGTAAAGCGGCCATCCGGCGTGGTTTGTCCTGGCTTAATGTTCAGGTTCTGCTCCAGCGCCGCCTGAATGCCCTGGTAACCGGTGATGTGGCACACCACGCTGTCGCAGTAGCGAATCACGTGGCGGCCAACCGGCGTACGGTAGATCTGGCTGTAAAACGTCGCCACACCTTCTACGTCGCTGGCCGGAATGCCCAGTACCTCAGCAATCGCGTTGATGGCACCGTCCGGCACCCAGCCGCGCTGCTTCTGCACGATCTTCAGCGCTTCAATCGACGCCGCGCGCGCATCTTCATAGTGATGTTTTTCATGCTCAATAGCGTGGTGCTCGGCCTCGCTCAGCACAAAGACCTCAGTCGGGTCGATGGTTTGAATGGCAATTTTTTGATCGTGCATAATTAGCGGTCCACGTCTGACATAACAAAATCGATACTACCGAGGTACACGATCAGGTCGGATACCAGGCTGCCGCGGATCACCGAAGGGATCTGCTGCAGATGCGGGAAGCTCGGCGTACGCACGCGGGTGCGGTAGCTCATGGTGCTGCCATCGCTGGTCAGGTAGTAGCTGTTGATCCCTTTCGTCGCTTCAATCATCTGGAACGATTCGTTGGCCGGCATTACCGGGCCCCACGAAACCTGCAGGAAGTGGGTGATCAGGGTTTCAATGTGCTGCAGCGTGCGCTCTTTCGGTGGCGGCGTGGTCAGCGGATGATCGGCCTTAAACGGCCCTTCCGGCATGTTTTTCAGACACTGCTCAAGGATACGCAGCGACTGCCACATCTCTTCCATCTTCAGCTGCACGCGGGTGTAAGCGTCGCTGATGCCGGCGCCGACCGGCACCTCGAAGTCGAAGTTTTCATAGCCGGAATAGGGACGCCATTTACGCACGTCGAAATCCAGACCGGTGGCGCGCAGACCGGCACCGGTGGTGCCCCACGCCAGCGCTTCGTCCATGTTATAAGCGGCCACGCCCTGCGAACGGCCCATCAGTACGGTGTTGCGCAGCGCAGCTTTGTCGTACTCTTTCAGACGCTTCGGCATCCAGTCGAGGAACTCGCGCAGCAGACGTTCCCAGCCTTTCGGCAGATCGTGCGCCACACCGCCGATGCGGAACCACGCCGGGTGCATACGGAAACCGGTGATCGCTTCCACCACGTCATAAATTTTCTGACGGTCGGTAAAGGCAAAGAACACCGGCGTCATGGCACCGACGTCCTGAATAAAGGTGGAGATGTACAGCAGGTGGCTGTTGATACGGAACAGCTCTGACAGCATCACGCGAATTACATTCACGCGATCCGGTACGGTGATGCCTGCCAGCTTTTCCACCGCCAGCACGTAAGGCATTTCGTTTACGCAACCGCCGAGGTACTCGATACGGTCGGTATACGGAATATAGCTGTGCCACGACTGACGCTCGCCCATCTTCTCCGCGCCGCGGTGGTGGTAACCCACGTCCGGTACGCAGTCGACGATCTCTTCGCCATCCAGCTGCAGAATGATGCGGAACGCACCGTGCGCTGAAGGGTGGTTCGGACCGAGGTTGAGGAACATGAAATCCTCATTGGTGGTGCCACGCTTCATGCCCCAGTCTTCCGGCTTGAAGGTCAGTGACTCCATCTCCAGATCTTCTTTCTGCTTAGTCAGCGTGAAAGGATCGAACTCGGTGGCGCGCGCCGGGTAGTCTTTACGCAGCGGGTGCCCTTCCCAGGTCTGCGGCATCATGATGCGCGTCAGGTGCGGGTGGCCGTTGAAGGTGATACCAAACATCTCCCAGGTTTCGCGCTCGTACCAGTTGGCGTTGGCGAAAATTTTGGTGATGGTGGGCACATTCAGATCGTTTTCAGACAGCGCCACCTTGAGCATGATGTCGCGGTTGCGTTCAATCGACAGCAGGTGATAGAAAACGGAAAAATCCGCGGCGGGCAGACCGGCGCGGTGGGTACGTAAACGCTCATCGAAACCGTGCAGGTCATAGAGCATGACGTACGGCTTCGGCAGCTTACGCAGGAATTCAATGATTTCCAGTAGCTGTTCACGCTTCACCCAGACGACCGGAATGCCGGTGCGGGTGGCCTGAACGGTAAAGGCATCCGGCCCAAAACGGTTACGCAGCTCGCCGATCACCGGATCATCCAGGTGATCCCGGGTTTGCCATGCAGGCTGAGCGAGATCTTGCGTGGTTAAATCTGTCATACGTTACTCACCATTCCGGCCTGTAATCAGGCACTCAAAAGAAGGCGTCAGGATGGCGGCACACACTACGTTGTCATTATCTGCTGCGGCCGTGGCTCCATCCGTGTACGGGGTGCTTAAACTTCGTCTGGGGTTCTCAGGTTGGTGACGGCAATACGCTCACCGCGCTTTCTTTCACGCTCAGACTGCATATTGGCGCGATACACGCCCTGATCGCCAACCACCCACGAGAGTGGACGACGTTCTTTGCCGATGGACTCACGCAGCAGCAGCAGCGCCTGCATGTAAGCTTCCGGACGTGGCGGACAACCCGGGATATACACATCAACCGGCAGGAATTTATCCACACCCTGTACCACCGAATAGATGTCATACATGCCGCCGGAATTGGCGCAGGCCCCCATCGAAATCACCCATTTTGGTTCCAGCATCTGGTCATACAAACGCTGAATCACCGGCGCCATTTTGGTAAACGGCGTACCGGCGATCACCATAAAGTCAGCCTGACGTGGCGAGGCGCGCATTACTTCCGCACCGAAACGCGCCACATCATGTACTGCGGTGAATGACGTGGTCATTTCCACGTAGCAACAGGAAAGGCCGAAGTTATACGGCCAGAGAGAGTTTTTACGACCCCAGTTCACCATGTCATGCAGGGCGTGCTCGAGCTTGCCCATATAGACGCTGCGATGAACGTGCTGCTCCAGAGGATCGGTAACAATCTCCTGTTTCTGCAGGGGATAACGGTCGTTATCGCCCCCGTTCGGGTCTACGCGTGTCAGCGTGTAGTCCATCTTATTGCCTCGCTTTTACTGCTTATGAGGGTTGGTGTGACTGTGGCTGACCGGGCTCGATTTGACGACTACGCGACGACGCGCAGGCGCCCAATCCAGCGCACCGATGCGCACCAGATAAACCAGGCCTGCCAGGAGCACCAAAATGAAAATTGCGGCTTCGACAAAGCCGACCCAGCCGCTTTCGCGAATGGAGGTCGACCATGCGTATAGATAGAGGGCTTCGACGTCGAAAATGACGAAAAACATCGCAACCAGATAGAATTTTGCCGAGAGGCGGATATGGGTATCACCGACGGATTCGATACCGGATTCAAACGGCGTGTCTTTATGGCGCGCGCGTGCACGTCCACCTAACAACCAGCCACCGGTTAACATAAAGGCACACAGGCCAAACGCGATAACAATGAAAACAATAAACGCCCAGTGATGAGCGATGACTTCTGTGGTTGTTGACATACTCTTTGCTTACTCATCAAAAGTGGCGATGGCATCCTGCACTGTCGCAGCAAACACACCACATCGATTCAAGGGAAGGATAAAAAACCTTATAAACTTTGCTGTCTTTATCAATTAAGCAGCAATTTTATGGGGTTTTTTACTCCTTTCTATAACCTTTTGTCAACTTTGACAAAAGTATCCAAACATTAATTTACACCCGCATCATATTATTAACATATGCACCCCTGAGCGCCAGCTAAATCGCTTCAGTTTGTACGGTTAATTTCAGTGTAGCGGGTATTCACATGCATGGATCGTGCATTTAACAATCATAGTTTGACAGGTCTTGCGCGGATTTCCCCCCCCTTATCGGGGGTATTTTTTTGATCCAGAACACATATTGACGTTTTTTGCTGGAAAAACCGGCAGGCGGTTTGGCGAAAGACGGAGATAAAGTTGGCACGAAATGATAAATAAATTCCGCGCAGGATGAAAATGAAACACATTTCACTTTTCAGGAAGTTAGTGAAATTATCAGGTGCAAATCGTGCTAAAAAAGCGGAAATAAGCGCCATAAAAAAAGCCTTAGCTGATTTTCATCAGGCTAAGGCTCTTTTCTCTAACTTTTAACAATTATCTGGCATGCCGGTTGTGACGGATTACCAGTAACGGTCAACCTTACTCTTCATCATCCAGCAGCAGCGTACCGTCCGGATTCGCGCTCAGATTGTAAGGATCGTTAGTGGACTGCATCGCGTTGAAGATGGCCAGTGCCAGCTCATTATCGCTGTCCGGATTACGGCACAGCAGATATTGCGTATCCGGCAGCACCGGCAGGCCTTCTGCCGCCCCCATCACGCGCAGCTCCGGGCTCATCATTTCAACCGGACGCGCGGTGACACCCAGCCCCGCTTTTACCGCCGCACGTACCGCCGCCAGCGTGGAAGCCACGTAGGAGATACGCCACGGGATACCCGCTTCGTTGAGATGATCGATCGCCATGTCACGGTACGGGCTTGGCTCATCCAGCAGCACCAGCGGAATGGCTTCACCGCGCTGGAAAATATAGTCTGCAGCGCAGTACCACAGCGTTGGCGAGGTGCGCAGCACCTGGTAGGTGAAGTTACCCGGACTGGAGGTGGTCACCACCAGATCCACTTCGCCCTGGTTCAGCATCTCCATCATAAACGGATTACGCTTCACGCGGACGTCGATTGCCAGTTTCGGATACACTGACGTTACGCGGTTAAGCAGAAACGGCAGAATGGTATCAGAGGTATCGTCAGACGCGCCAATCGTCAGCACGCCCTGGATATTGCTGTACATTAAAGAAGTGCAGGCTTCATCGTTGAAACGCAGGATCTTCCTGGCGTAGCCAAGCAGCTGAATGCCATGCTCAGTCAGCAATTTGTTACGTCCATGTCTGGCAAACAGCTCTTTACCTACCAATTGTTCCAGACGTTGCATCTGCTGGCTTACGGCTGATTGCGTTCTGCATACTGCTGCAGCGGCGGCTGCAAAGGTATTCAGGTCAGCAACGGCGACAAAAGTACGCAGCAGATCGAGGTCGAGATTCAGTATCGGACGATTTGCATTAGTCATGTTATTTCTTCACTTATAAGATTTTTTGAAACTACTACCCTGGTGTATTACCATACTTATCAAAGAGATAAGTGGTAATGGTGCTTAATGATCGCCCTGTGTGAAGGCGCTCATGAAAAAATCGAGTCAGGCGGATGCCGACGAACACATCACCGCAAAACGGGCAATGGCGTCGTAAAAGTCAGAACAACTTCCTGGGCCAGGGACGTCAGTAGAACGTTGCTGGAAGCTGTGTAGTTGCCTGGTTTCCCGCCAAACTGTCCTGCGGGGCAAAAAGGAATAACATCTTGTTATGCTGATGCGAAGCGATAAAGTGCATCAAATAATAAATTATACTTAATCATTTTTACGCTATAAATGGAAATGTTTTTGTTCAAAACATCGTAATTTTTGACCAAAAGCCATTTCCGGCACATCCTGCCACAACGCTGCTGATTTTTTAACCCGCCTGGTTCTTAAACTGAATGATAAGCGTTAAAGTGACAGAGTAAATGCTATTTAAGCCGCTGCCACGCGGTTTTATCCCCGGCTGGCGGGGCCTGGTTTCAACCGCTTCGCAAAGCAAATAACCATCGTCATCGCCTCATGCCAGATAGTGCTTAATCATTGCTGCACATTTTTTCGGCATCTAACAAGATTCCTTTAACTATTTCATCAAGTCGCTAACCATTCATAAGACCGCAGTTAAATGAAAAATTGCTGAATGGCGCGGCGCGCGGCTGGATATCCCGGTTTACAGGCGACCCGATCAGCGCAAGCATTTAATGTTGACTCCTGCCATTTTAATAGATAATTAAACCAGTTTTAATAGTTAAAAATGCGTTTCGCGCCACTGAATCCGGCAAAGCCTGGCTATCGCGCCAAAACCCAGCGCTGCCCTTCTTTTGTTACGGTGAGAGGAGTAAATTGAGCAGGTTTGATTTTAGTGGCAGGTTAAAAGGACTCTGCCCATTAAGGCGGTAACGATGAATTTTCAAATTGATAAATCCGGCAAGCTGGAAAATGTCTGTTACGACATTCGTGGCCCGGTACTGAAAGAAGCTAAACGTCTCGAAGAAGAAGGCAACAAAGTTCTCAAACTCAACATCGGCAACCCTGCCCCGTTTGGTTTTGAAGCCCCTGATGAAATCCTGGTAGACGTGATTCGTAACCTGCCGAGCGCGCAAGGCTATTGCGACTCGAAAGGTCTCTATTCAGCACGTAAAGCCATCATGCAGCACTACCAGGCGCGCGACATGCGCGACGTTACGGTAGAAGATATCTATATTGGCAACGGTGTGTCTGAACTGATCGTGCAGGCGATGCAGGCGCTGCTGAACAGCGGCGATGAGATGCTGGTGCCCGCGCCAGATTATCCGCTGTGGACGGCGGCGGTTTCGCTGTCAAGCGGCAAAGCGGTGCACTATCTGTGCGACGAATCCGCGGGCTGGTTCCCGGATCTGGATGATATTCGCAGCAAAATCACGCCGCGTACCCGCGGGATCGTGATCATCAACCCCAACAACCCGACCGGTGCGGTGTACAGCAAAGAGCTGCTGCTGGAGATCGTGGAGATCGCCCGCCAGCATAACCTGATCATCTTCGCCGACGAGATTTACGACAAGATTCTGTATGACGAAGCCCAGCATCATTCGATTGCCGCGCTGGCACCGGATCTGCTGACCGTGACCTTCAACGGGCTGTCCAAAACCTACCGCGTGGCGGGTTTCCGCCAGGGCTGGATGGTACTGAACGGACCGAAAAAGCACGCTAAAGGCTATATCGAAGGTCTGGAGATGCTGGCCTCGATGCGTCTGTGCGCTAACGTGCCAGCGCAGCATGCCATACAGACTGCGCTGGGCGGCTATCAGAGCATCAGCGAGTTTATCGCGCCGGGTGGACGGCTGTTCGAGCAGCGCCAGCGCGCCTGGGAACTGATCAACGATATTCCCGGCGTCAGCTGCGTAAAGCCGCAGGGCGCGCTGTATATGTTCCCGCGCATCGATGCGAAGAAATTCAACATCATGGACGACCAGAAAATGGTGCTGGATTTCCTGCTGCAGGAAAAAGTGCTGCTGGTGCAGGGCACCGCCTTTAACTGGCCGTGGCCGGATCACGTGCGCATCGTTACCCTGCCGCGCGTGGACGACCTCGAGATGGCGATCAACAAGTTTGGTCGCTTCCTGCAAGGCTATCGCCAGTAATCTGTGACGCGTATACTGTTTGACTTTCGGGGAGCCGCACAAGCTCCCCGCCGTGCAACAGGAACCGTCCATGACCCGTAGCCACTTTTTCGCCCACCTCTCCCGCCTGAAACTCATCAACCGCTGGCCGCTGATGCGCAATGTGCGCACGGAAAATGTCTCCGAGCACAGTCTGCAGGTCGCCATGGTGGCGCACGCGCTGGCCATCATCAAAAACAAAAAATTTAACGGCAATCTGAATGCCGATCGCATCGCCATGCTGGCGCTGTATCACGATGCCAGCGAAGTGCTGACCGGCGATTTGCCCACGCCGGTAAAGTATTACAACGCGCAGATTGCCCATGAATACAAGAAGATCGAAAAGATTGCGCAGCACAAGCTGATTGAGATGCTGCCGCCTGAGTTGCAGGACGCGTATCGTCCGCTGCTGGATGAGCACCTGCATAGCGAGAGCGAGCAGGCGGTGGTAAAACAGGCTGATGCGCTGTGCGCCTACCTCAAGTGCCTTGAAGAATTGTCGGCCGGCAACAACGAGTTTCTGCTGGCCAAAGCCCGTCTGGAGAAGACGCTGGCGCAGCGGCGATCGCCGGAGATGGACTACTTCGTTGAAGTCTTCATCCCCAGCTTCAGCCTGTCGCTGGATGAAATTTCCCAGGATACGCCGCTGTAACCTGCGCCGCTCAGCGTGGGCTGTTTCAGGCGCGGAGCGTCACGCTGAAATAACCGTCCGGCTGTTTACTGATGTGCAGCGGCTGCAGATTTTCCACCTGCAGCGCCACTTCGCTCAGGCGCGGCGCATCGGCCGGCGGATTGACCGCCACCACCGCGCTGCCCGCTTCCAGCCCGGCGATAATGCCCGCCGGTGCATCTTCCACCACTACGCATTCTGGCGCAGAAAGCCCGAGCCGCTCAGCACCCAGCAAATAAGGTTCAGGATTGGGCTTACCGAATTTAATGTCCTCGGCGGTAATAAACACCTCCGGCAGCGGTAAACCGGCCGCTTTATGACGGGCGTGCGCCACCGGGATCGATCCCGAGGTCACAATCGCCCAGGGAATGTCGAGTGCGTTCAGGGTGGCCAGCAACGCGTGTGCACCGGCAATCGCCTGCACGCCTGCCGTGTCTTCTGCTTCCAGCTGCTCCAGCCAGCGAAATTCAGCCTGGATCGCTGCTTCAGACTGGCCCGCCATAAAGTGGCGCAGCGAATTGATCGCTGGTTTGCCGTGAATGTAGTCCAGCACCTGCTGCGCGGCCAGGCCGTGGCGCGCGCCCCAGCGTGACCAGGCGCGATTCACGGCCGGCAGTGAATCCACCAGCGTCCCGTCTAAATCAA
Source organism: Pantoea sp. Morm (assembly GCF_016643525.1). Classification (NCBI taxonomy): domain Bacteria; kingdom Pseudomonadati; phylum Pseudomonadota; class Gammaproteobacteria; order Enterobacterales; family Erwiniaceae; genus Pantoea; species Pantoea sp. Morm. The sequence continues at coordinate 50,300 of NZ_VOQX01000011.1, forward strand.
ACAGAAAACCCCTGTACTTCACACGTTGCTCCTTATTCAGGCATTGAGGATTTGCGCGATCTCATTCTCGCTGAGGTGATACTGACGCGGACAAGTGTGCCACACCGCCAGCATGCGTTGGTATTTTTCCCACATCGGGGTTTGCGCATTGAAGCCGTGGGTGCCGGAATCGAAATGGGTATAGCGCCCTTCCACGTTAACCATAAAGCGTACGTAGCCGAGGTAACGCGCTTCGGTGGCCGCGTCGAAGCCGAGAAACGCCAGGCGACGCTCTTCAATGTTGCACGGCGCCTTGTGATTGGACCAGGAAACATGCAGCGCATGATGCATTTCCATAATGTCGATCAGCGTACGGCAGGTCGCCTCGCTCAGTTCGCCGAACTCTTTGTCCAGCTCGCGCAATTGCAGTCCATAGCCGCGTTCAATGATGGTCTGATAGCGGCGATAGCGCTCGGCGTTATCCGGCTCAAGCATCGCCATCATCTGGTATTGATTAGAAAGAATCAGTCGCTGTGCATGGGTCATTTCCATGGTTTACTCCCGGGCCGCAGGGCCGCTTAAGTTTTAAGCAATGCAGAAATGATTACACAACGAAAGCGATGCGTGTATGTCCGCATCACTATTCTTTGATTTGAACCGGGATTGGGCGCAAATTCTCTGGCAGAGAAAAGCGCCATTTGATCAAAGATCGTCGAGGAAAGTACGGTCGAGCTGCTTAAAAGCACGCTTGAGCACATCCGCCAGCGCCTGGTAAGTCGGCTTGCCGTCAACGGGGGCAATGGCCTGTCCGGCCTCTTCCAGTTTGGCGCGCACTTCGTGGAACCAGTGCAGCAGCGTTGGCGGCAGCGGCGTGACGGAACGTTTACCCAGCCACCATAATCCCTGCATCGGCAGGCTACAGGCAAACAGCGCGGTGGCAATCGCCGGGCCGAGTTGCCCGCCGAGCGCGATTTGCCACGTCAGCGTAAAAATGGCCAGCGGTGGCATAAAGCGAATCGCAAAGCGGGTTGCCGTCACCACACGGTTCTCAGGAAACACCGGCGCCAGACGTTTGTCGGCGGGCCAGGTTTTCATGTAGTGCTGGCCGCGCTGAAATAAACCGAACCAGCCTGGATTGCCTGCGTCATTCGCCATGGTAGACCTCAACTATTACTGCAACATTTAAAAAAATTTCATAACTACACAACTTTACGTGACATCCTTCAAAAGATTTTGTCTTTGCGGGTCACAGTGGGTATTCTGACGCCGTTTTTGCAACATTACCGGAAGCCGCAGCTCAATAAAAGAGCGCGCTGGAGCCATGTTTCGCTTCGTGGATTTCAAAAATCTGCGTAAAATTACCGAAATTTTTTGCGTGTCGTTTCTTTTTTGACTAGCGCATGATGTTAATCATTAATCTACCAGCTTTCATAGGCTACGCTGTTAGTCTGATTGCGTTATTTTTAGCCACTATTTAACAAAATAGGTACTTCCATGTCGACGAAGTTAGTACTGGTCCTCAACTGCGGCAGCTCCTCTCTTAAGTTTGCCATTCTCAATCCAGCCAGCGGTGACGAATACCTTTCCGGTCTGGCGGAGTGTTTCCACCTGCCGGAAGCGCGGATCAAGTGGAAACTGGACGGCAGCAAACAGGAAGCCCCGCTCGGCGCGGGCGCAGCGCACAGCGAAGCGCTGAACTTCATCGTTAAAACTATTCTGGCACAAAAACCAGAGCTTTCGGCACAAATCGCTGCAATCGGCCATCGTATCGTTCACGGCGGCGAGCAGCTGACGCAATCGGTGGTGATTGACGAGTCCGTCATTCAGGGCATTAAAGACGCGTCGTCCTTCGCGCCACTGCACAATCCGGCGCACCTGATCGGTATCGACGAAGCGATGAAAAACTTCCCGCACCTGTCGGATAAAAATGTCGCCGTTTTCGACACCGCCTTCCATCAGACTATGCCGGAAGAGTCCTATCTCTATGCCCTGCCGTACAACCTGTATAAAGAGCACGGCGTGCGCCGCTACGGCGCGCACGGCACCAGTCACTACTATGTGACGCAGGAAGCCGCCAAAATGCTGAACAAGCCGGTCAGCGAGCTGAACATCATCACCTGCCATCTCGGCAACGGCGGTTCTGTTGCGGCCATCCGTAACGGCCAGTGCGTAGATACCTCAATGGGTCTGACACCGCTGGAAGGTCTGGTGATGGGCACCCGCAGCGGTGACATCGATCCGGCTATCGTCTTCTTCCTGCACGATACGCTGGGCATGAGCGTGGATGCGATCAACAAACTGCTGACCAAAGAGTCCGGCCTGCTGGGCCTGACCGAAGTCACCAGCGACTGCCGTTACGTGGAAGATAACTACGCCACCAAAGACGATGCCAAACGCGCGATGGATGTGTTCTGTCACCGCCTGGCGAAGTACATCGGCAGCTACACCGCGCTGATGGAAGGCCGTCTGGATGCGGTGGTGTTTACCGGCGGTATCGGTGAAAACGCGGCGATGGTGCGTGAGCTGGCGCTGGACAAACTGGGTCTGCTTGGCTTCGAGGTTGACCACGAGCGCAACCTGGCTGCACGCTTCGGCAAGTCCGGCTTCATCAATAAAGAAGGTACCCGCCCGGCGGTGGTGATTCCAACCAATGAAGAGTGGGTCATCGCCCAGGACGCCGCGCGCCTCACCGCGTAATGTTTCTCTCCGTCAGCTTCGGCTGACGGTGTTGTTTTTGACACCCTGTAACACCGCGAGGTTTCTATAGTGTCACGTACAATTATGCTTATTCCTACCGGCACCAGCGTCGGCCTGACCAGCGTCAGCCTTGGCGTGATTCGTGCCATGGAGCGCAAAGGCGTGCGCCTGAGCGTGTTCAAACCGATCGCCCAGCCGCGCGCTGGCGGCGATGCGCCAGACCAGACCACCACCATCATTCGCAAAAACTCCGCGATTCCGGCCGCGGTTCCGCTGCCGATGTCCCGCGTTGAGTCGCTGCTGGGTTCTAACCAGCAGGATGTGCTGATGGAAGAGATCATCGCCAACTACCACGCCAACGCCAAAGATGCGGAAGTGGTGCTGGTGGAAGGCCTGGTTCCGACGCGCAAACATCAGTTTGCCTCGGCGCTGAACTATGAAATTGCCAAAACGCTGAACGCGGAGATCGTCTTCGTCATGTCGCTGGGTAACGACTCACCGGCACAGCTGAAAGAGCGCATCGAACTGACGCAGAGCAGCTTCGGCGGCAGCAAAAACAAAAACATCACCGGCGTCATCATCAACAAACTCAACGCGCCAGTGGATGAGCAGGGCCGTACCCGTCCGGATCTGTCAGAAATTTTCGACGACTCCTCGAAAGCCAGCATCGCCAACATCGATCCTAAGCAACTGTTCGCCAACAGCCCGCTGCCGGTGCTGGGCTGCGTGCCGTGGAGCTTTGATCTGATCGCGACGCGCGCCATTGATATGTGCCGCCATCTCAACGCGGAGATCATCAACGAAGGTGAAATCCACACGCGTCGCGTCAAATCCGTCACCTTCTGCGCGCGCAGCATCCCGCATATGCTGGAGCACTTCCGTCCGGGCTCGCTGCTGGTGACCTCAGCCGACCGTCCTGACGTGCTGGTGGCGGCCTGTCTGGCGGCGATGAACGGCATCGAAATTGGTGCAGTGCTGCTGACCGGTGGCTATCAGATTGAAGCGCCGATCGCCCGTCTGTGCGAACGCGCCTTCCAGACCGGCCTGCCGGTGTTCATGGTAAAAACCAACACCTGGCAAACCTCGCTCAGCCTGCAGAGCTTTAACCTGGAAGTGCCGGCTGACGACACGCAGCGCATTGAAAAAGTGCAGGAGTACGTGGCCGGCTTTATTAATGCTGACTGGGTTGAATCGCTGACCGCCACATCCGAACGCAGCCGTCGTCTGTCACCGCCGGCATTTCGCTATCAGCTCACCGAACTGGCGCGTAAAGCCGGCAAGCGCATCGTCCTGCCGGAAGGCGACGAACCGCGTACCGTTAAAGCGGCAGCGATTTGTGCCGAGCGCGGCATCGCCACCTGTGTGCTGCTGGGCAATCCGGATGAGATTCAGCGCGTGGCCGCAGCGCAGGGCGTTGAGCTCGGCAAAGGCATTGAAATTGTCGATCCGCAGGTGGTGCGTGACAACTACGTGCCGCGCCTGGTTGAGCTGCGTAAGAGCAAAGGCATGACCGAAGTGGTCGCGCAGGAGCAGCTGGAAGATAACGTGGTGCTGGGTACCATGATGCTGGAAAGCGGCGAAGTTGACGGTCTGGTCTCGGGCGCGGTTCACACCACCGCCAACACCATTCGTCCGCCGTTGCAGCTGATCAAAACCGCGCCGAACAGCTCGCTGGTCTCCTCAGTGTTCTTCATGCTGCTGCCAGAACAGGTGCTGGTGTACGGTGACTGCGCCATCAACCCGGATCCTAATCCGGAACAGCTGGCCGAGATCGCGATTCAGTCTGCCGACTCCGCCAAAGCCTTCGGCATCGATCCACGCGTGGCGATGATCTCCTACTCTACCGGTAACTCCGGTGCCGGTAGCGACGTGGAGAAAGTACGTGAAGCAACGCGCATTGCGCAGGAAAAACGCCCGGATCTGGTGATTGATGGCCCGCTGCAGTACGACGCCGCAATCATGGAAGACGTCGCCAAGTCTAAAGCACCGAACTCAGCGGTGGCCGGACGTGCGACGGTATTCATCTTCCCGGATCTCAACACCGGTAACACCACTTACAAAGCGGTGCAGCGTTCTGCCGACCTGATCTCCATCGGGCCGATGCTGCAGGGCATGCGCAAACCGGTTAACGACCTGTCACGCGGTGCGCTGGTCGATGATATCGTCTACACCATTGCGCTGACGGCGATTCAGTCGCAGCAGGCTGAAGGCTAATCCCCTTCCCCGCTCCGCATCAGCACGCCCGCCCGGGCGTGCTTTTTTTTATCCTGCGCCACAACCCTGCCCGTATAAACGCACTGGCAAAATCCCGTCTGCGCGCTAACACTGATTACACTCTCCCGCGACTTACGAGGTCAGCAATGAGCAACAGTGATGTGCACAGCCGTCGGTTACAGGCCACGCCGCGAGGCGTGGGCGTGATGTGTGATTTCTTTGCGGCGAAAGCCGAAAACGCCACGCTGTGGGACCAGCAGGGGCGGGAATATATTGATTTCGCCGCCGGCATTGCGGTGCTCAATACCGGACACCGGCATCCCAAAGTGCTGGCGGCGGTACAGCAGCAGCTGACGTGCTTCACTCATACCGCGTTTCAAATCGTGCCGTATGAGAACTACATTCACCTTGCGGAGCGTCTGAATGCGCTGGTGCCGATTGAAGGCGCCGTGAAAACCACTTTCTTCTCTACCGGCGCCGAGGCGGTTGAGAACGCGGTGAAAATCGCGCGCGCAGCCACCGGCCGCCCGGGGATAATCGCCTTCAGCGGCGCGTTCCACGGTCGCACCAATATGACCATGGCGCTGACCGGCAAAGTGCTGCCTTACAAAACCGGCTTCGGTCCGTTTGCCAGCCCGGTGTTTCATGCGCGTTACCCCAATGCGCTGCATAACGTCAGCGTGCACGATGCCCTCGACAGTCTGGAGACGATTTTCCGCAGCGATATCGCGCCACAGCAGGTGGCGGCCATCATCTTTGAACCGGTTCAGGGCGAAGGCGGATTCTATGTCGCGCCGCCAGAGTTTGTGACGGCGCTGCGCCAGCTGTGCGATCGCCACGGCATCCTGCTGATCGCCGATGAAGTACAGAGCGGTTTTGCGCGCACCGGCAGGCTGTTTGCCAGCGAATATTATGAGGTGCAGCCGGATCTGATCACACTAGCGAAAAGTCTGGCAGGCGGGTTTCCGCTGTCGGCGGTGAGCGGCCGGGCCGCGGTGATGGATGCACCGGAGCCGGGCGGTCTGGGCGGCACTTATGCTGGCCATCCGCCAGCAATTGCCGCCGCGCATGCGGTGCTGGATATTATCAGTGAAGAAAACCTGTGCGCGCGTGCGCAATGGCTCGGTACGCAGCTGGCGGAAGCGTTGAATGGCGCCGGATGCCGTGCGCTGGCCGAGGTGCGCGGCTATGGCTCGATGATGGCGGCGGAGTTTCATGACGCCAGCGGCCGACCCTCAGCGGAGATCGCCAAAGCGATTCAGCAGCAGGCGCTGGCCGAAGGATTGATCCTGCTGACCTGCGGCGTGCACAGCAACGTGATCCGCTTTCTTTATCCGCTAACCATTCCGGACGCCCAGTTCAGTACGGCGCTGAACATTCTCACCCGCATTCTCAGCCAGCATTAAACACAAAAGGCACCCTTAGGGTGCCTTGCTGCGGAAGCGCAGGAATCAGGCTTCGCTGCTTTGCTTACTGCGCACCGCGTCACTGTTGCGGCTCAGCCACAGCGACAGGGCTTTGAGTGAATCATCGGTGAATTCATCACAGCGGGCGGTGATCTCTTCCGGCGTCATCCAGAACACTTCATCCACTTCCTCTTCCTGCATGGCAAACGGACCGTGCGACACGCAGCTGAACAGCCCACCCCATACGCGGCAGTGCTGATCTTCAAAGTAGAATTTGCCGTGCTCGGCGAACGGAACATCGGCGATGCCGAGCTCCTCTTCCGCTTCACGACGGGCGGATTCCAGCAGGTCTTCACCGCTTTGCACCACGCCGCCCGCAGTGGCATCCAGCATACCCGGCATGAAATCTTTGCTCTCGGTACGGCGTTGCACCAGAATCTTGCCCATGCCGTCGTGCACCACAATATAGGTAGCGCGATGGCGCAGACATTGCGCACGCATCTGCGCACGGCTGGCCTGCGCAATCACTTCGTTTTCTTCGCTAACGATATCCACCCACTCGATACCGTCACCTGCCGTTTGATCCACCATCCGGTAACCCTTTCTCTGTTTTCGGCGTGCCCAGCACGCGCCTGTTTGCGATGCTTTATTAGAATGAGCGCTAAGGTAAAGCGTTCTTTTCGTCGCCGCAAGGTTTTAGCGTGCTTTACCCGACTCGGCCAGCCACAGCTGCACCGAGGCGCGCTGCCACTGGAATTCTGCATAGTGCTGCAGCTTCACCGGCAGCGGATCGCCGTGCAGCGCCAGCCGGTTAATCATCACCGCCAGGTCGGTGTCGGCAATCGACCACTCGCCAAACAGATTCTGTTGGCCGTCCGGCAGCAACCGCTGCACCGCGGCAATCAGTTTACTGGCGGCCTGTTCGCCAGCGGGCGTGAGCGGAGCAAAGCGTTCAGCAGCAAACAGCACTTCGGTAGGTCGCTCCGTGCGCAGCGCCAGTAAATCGCTGCGCAGCCACGCCTGCACTTCGCGCGCGTGGGCACGTTTTTCGCGATCGCGCGGATAGAGGCGCTCAAACTCCGGCGCCGGAAAACGCTCTTCGAGGTATTCGGCGATGGCCGAGGATTCATTCAGGCTGACATCATCAATTTGCAGCGTGGGCACACGGCAGGTCAGCGACAGGCCGCGGTATTCCTCGTCAAGCTGTGCATTGCGCGACAGGTCAACGCGCCTGACCGTAAAGGGAATGCCCTTCTCGGTAAGCGCAACATAAACTGACATGGCATACGGGCTAAAAAAACAGGAATCGGACCACAACGTAATGGCGGGATAGTTCATCAGCTGCCTCGGCTAAGCGTCAGGTGTGCATCATGTTTACCGATTTTTGCCGGCTAAGGCAATGGCGGGCTGGTCCGATGTTTTGCCGCAGGACCACGGCAAACTGGCGGTTTTTCATCATAAGCGTAAGCGCTGTCACGCCGCAGCGGCACTTCTCTTCTATGCTCAATTCAGAGCAGATAATTAATGACAGGGAGACTAAACATGCACCTGCTTATTACCGGTGGTACCGGCTTGATAGGTCGCCATTTAATTCCGCGCCTGCTGCAGCTGGGCCATCAGGTGAATGTGGTAACGCGTGACGTGGCGGCTGCGCGGGAAAAACTCGATGCGCGCGTGATGCTGTGGTCGGGCATTAACCAGCAGTCCGATCTCAATGCTATTGACGGCGTCATCAATCTGGCGGGAGAACCGATTGCCGACAAGCGCTGGACCGAGCAGCAGAAGCAGCGCCTGTGCGAAAGCCGCTGGCAAATCACTGAACAGATCGTCTCGCTGATCCACGCCAGCAGCAATCCGCCGCGCCTGTTGATTTCCGGCTCGGCCACCGGCTTTTATGGTGATACCGGCGATGTGGTGGTGACCGAGGACGATCCGGGCCACGAGGAGTTTACCCACACCCTGTGCGCCCGCTGGGAGCAGCTGGCGCTGAAGGCGCAAAGCGAGCGCACCCGCGTGTGCCTGCTGCGCACCGGCGTGGTGCTGGCGCGCGAAGGTGGCGCGCTGAGCAAAATGAAGCTGCCGTTCAAACTTGGCGTCGGCGGACCGATTGGCAGCGGCAAACAGTACCTGCCGTGGATCCACGTGGACGATCTGGTCAACGCCATCCTGTGGTTGATCGATAACGATCAGTTGCAGGGCCCGTTCAACATGGTGGCGCCTTACGCGGTGCGCAACGAGCAGTTCGCCGCCACGCTGGGCCAGGTGATGCACCGTCCGGCCTTTATGCGCACCCCGGCGAGCGCCATCAAACTGATGATGGGAGAATCCGCCGTGCTGGTGCTGGGCGGGCAGCACGTGCTGCCGAAGCGGCTGGAGGAGTCCGGCTTTGGTTTCCGCTGGTACGATTTGCAGGAAGCGCTGCAGGATGTCGCCGGCTGACGCACCTCCGCTCAGGCTTACCGCGGCGCCACGGCGGGCGTGAGGCAAAGCTGCTGCAGAAAACGCGCCGTCAACGGTCGGGTATCCTGCCTGCGCCAGACGGCATACAGCACGATCTCCAGCGCCAGATCGGGTAGCGGCATCAGCACAACGTTATCCGGTACGATGCGCGCCAGGCTGTGCTGGATCAGGGTGAAACCCAGCCCGGCTTCGACACAGGCAAGCGCGGCCAGCGGACCATTCACTTCAAAACGAATATCCGGCTGGAAGCCGGCGCGCTGGCAGGCTGCCAGCAATCGCGCCCGCGCGGCAGGGTTGAGATTTTCCTGGTCGGCAATCCACGCCCGACCGTGCAAATCAGCCGCCACAGGTGCGGTCAGCGCACTGGATGCTGGCATCGCCAGCAGCACCGGCTCGGTCGCGATCTTCTTATGCACAAAATCCGCGTCGTCGTGCGGCAGCGTATGCACAATGGCAATATCGATCGCCCCCGCCTCTAACCGGGCAATTTGCTGTGCGGAACGTAACGCATGCAGCCGGACATCAATGCCCGCCCCCGGTGCCAGCCGCGCCAGTGCCGCGGGCAGCAGGCGCGAGTGAATAGCCGCCTCCACATATCCTATATCCAGCCGCCCGACGTCACCCTGCTGCAGATGCTGCGCATACTCTTTTAACCGTTCGTGATGCTGCAAAAAGGGCGTCACCTCGGTGAGAAAGCGCTTACCCTCATCCGTCAGGCGCAGGCGTTTCTTTTCACGGTGAAACAGCACCATGCCCAGTTCGCTTTCCAGCTGCTGAATTTGCCGGCTAAGCGGTGACGGCGAAATATGTAACCGTTCCGCAGCCTGACCAATATGCTCCAGCGCCGCGACAGTAGCAAAGGCGCGCAAAATTTTTATGTCCATGACAATCCGGGTCTCAACTCTGTCAAAAATGACACTGGTCACCTTAACGGTGTTAGCGTCATTATCGCGCTGACAGCCACTGACGCAGCATTATCATCGCGCTAATCCGCCGCGAAAATTGCCGCGTTATTTGTTTAACGTGAACGAGTAAATTAGCGCACTGAGATCATTATGAGCCAGGCAATATTTTCATACACCACCGGGAAATATCAGGTCAGCGCCATCAGCGACGGCACCATGCAAGCCAGTCTGAGTTTATTAACGGATATTCACCACGACGATGCGGTCGATCTGCAACGTCAGGCAGGCATAGCACAGCCGGGCGACATCCATGTGTTTTGTTATCTGATCCACGGTCAGGGACGCGTGATTCTGGTGGATACCGGGATGGGAAAACGCGATGCGCAGAGCGGCAAATTACTGCCTCATCTGCAGCTGGCCGGGGTAACGCCGGACGACATCGATACCCTGTTATTAACCCATGCGCACCCCGATCATATTGGCGGCTTGCTGGACAGCGCGGGTCAGCCGGTCTTTCGCCATGCCCGGCTCTGCCTCAGCCACAGCGAAGCCGCCTTCTGGCAGGATGATGCGGCGATCAGCCAGCTGAGTGAACGCGCGCAGTTAAACGCGGCGCTGGTGCGGCGCACGCTGCAGGCTTATGGCCCGCGGCTGCAGCTAATGGCGGATGAGGAGATCAGCCCGGGAATCCGTGCGCTGGTGTTGCCCGGTCATACCCCGGGGCATTGCGGGTTTCGCATTGATTCAGACGGCGAGCATTTATTGATCTGGGGTGATATTGTGCATTACCCACCTGTTCAGCTGGCCTGCCCGCAGGTTTCCATTGCCTTCGATATCGATCCCGTCATGGCCAGAGAGACGCGCCAGCGTATTTTGCAGCAGGTGGCAGCGGAAAATACGGTGATTGCCGGTATGCATTTTGGCGCGTCTGGCTTTGCCAGAGTCGTGGCGTTAGCGAACGGCGGTTATACGGCCAGCTATATGTCAGCAAGTGACGATGGCGAAGCGAGTGAGCCATGACCGACTAACAGGCGGATTGGCGGTGACAGTACACCTGACCCTCCGCCTGTTATCACTTACGCCTGTTTCGGCTGGCCGTTCGACGCCGTCAGACCGCCATCGACCGGCAGGTTAACGCCGGTGATGTAACGCGCGTCGTCGCTGGCGATGAAAGCAATCGCGCTGGCGATATCTTCCGGTTCACCGGCGCGGCCCAGCGGAATACGGTCATAGAAGCGTGCAAGCAGCGCCTCATCGTTTTTCATCTCTTCGGTGAGATCGGTAAAGGTAAAACCCGGGCATACGGCGTTAACGCGCACGCCGTCCGTGCCATAATCCATCGCCAGCGCGCGGGTGAAATTGGTCACCGCGCCCTTGGCGGCGTTGTAGACACTCATGCCCCAGTCGCCGCCCAGTCCGGATACCGACGAGGTATTCACTACGTTGCCTTTACTGTTGAGCAGCGCGGGCATAAAGAAGTGGGTGCAGTAAAATACACCGTCGAGGTCAGTGCTCATCAGCGACTTCCAGTCCGCTATCGACACTTCGTGAATTTTGCCCTGCACGATGCTGCCGGCGTTATTCACCAGCACATCCACGCGCCCATACTGGCGCTGCACCTGCTCTGCCAGCTGTTTAACCTGATCCGCATCGCCGACGTCGCAGGGTGCCACCAGATGCTTCTCGCCGCTCAGCGTGCTCAGCACCTGTTCCAGCTTGTCGCGGGTTCTGCCCACCAGCACCACCTGAGCGCCTTCACTGGCGAAACGCTGCGCCGCTGCGGCACCAATGCCGGATCCGGCTCCGGTAATCACCACCACTTTATCTGCAAAGCGCGACATATTTCCTCCTGGTTATTTCGTGGTTGAAACGGTTAAGCCTGGCAGCCAGCGCGCTGAGTTCAAGCGAAGCCTGCAGATTTAACGTGGCGCTTAGTTCAGAAAAAAACCGGCGGATTATCAAATAGTGCACTTTTTTGTACGGTTATTGGTCGCCACCACGCAGCCCGTCTACAGTTAACATTCGCCATAAAAATTTACAAAAACTGAAGATTCCGGCCCGTTGTGCCGCCGCGCACGCCGGCCGGTTACGCCTTATCTTGTTACTCTGTCTGGAAGCGATGATGAAAAAACGAGCCAAAACCCTGCCCGGTGTCACACGACGCCAGGTCCTGACCTGGTCGACGCTGGGCGTTGCCGCTGGCGTCACCCGCGCCGCCGATGCTGTCTCCCTCAAGGGCGCTCCCGGCTGGCCCCCCTTCGCCGATAACCCACCAGAACAGTTCCAGGCTCAGGGCTGGCTGTTCTTCACCGATGAAGAAGCGCGCACCGTGGAAGCCATGGTTGACCGCATTATCCCGACGGACGAGCTGAGCGTGGGCGGCAAAGAAGCCGGCTGCGCTGTCTTTATCGACCGCCAGCTGCACGGCTTTTATGGCACCTTCGAACGCCTCTACATGCAGGGCCCGTTTCAGCAAGGCACCACCGAGCAGGGCGACCAGTCGCCGCTGGTGCCGCAGCAGCGCTATCGCCAGGGGCTGGCGGCGCTCAACCGCTACGTGCAGCAAACCTCGCAAAAGAACTTTGTCGATCTGACGCCAGCGCAGCAGGACGCGCTGCTGGCAGACATGGAGGCCGGAAAGGTGCATTTCAGCGGCTTTGATGCGCAGTCGCTGTTTCTTGAGGTGCTGAACAACACCATGGAAGGCTTCTTTGCCGATCCGATCTACGGCGGCAACAAAGACATGGTGTCGTGGAAGATGCTGGGCTTTCCCGGCGCGCGCTACGACTATCGCGAATACATTGAGCGCCATAACGAAAATCTGGGCTTAGAGCCGATCAGCATTGCGCAATGGAAAGCACGGGGATAGATGATGAAGAAATTACCGAAAACCGATGTGGTGGTGATTGGTCTCGGCTGGGCCGGATCGATTATCGCCAATGAACTGGCCGACGAAGGCCTGGAAGTGATCGGCATTGAGCGCGGCCCATGGCGCGATACCGCGCGCGACTTCAATATTGGCACCGTCACCGACGAGCTGCGCTACGTGATGCGCGAAGAGCTGATGCTGCGTACGCGGCAGAACACCTGCACCATGCGCAACAATCCGTCGCAAACCGCCCTGCCGATGCGCACCTGGGGCTCGTTCCATCCGGGCAACGGCACCGGCGGCGCGGGCAATCACTGGGCTGGCATTACCTTTCGCTTTCAGCCGGAAGAGTTTCGCCTGAAAAGCCACCTGACCGAACGCTACGGTGCCAGTGCCATTCCGGATGAGCTGGTGCTGCAGGACTGGGGCACCAGTTGGGAAGAGATGGAGCCGCACTACATGAAGTTTGAGCGCGTGGCCGGCACCTCGGGTTACGCCGGCAATATTCAGGGAGAGAAACGGGCGGGCGGCAATCCGTTCGAAGGTGCCCGTTCGGCCGACTATCCGACGCCGCCGCTGCGCCAGCCCTATGGTCCGACGCTGTTTGCCGAAGCAGCAAAAAATCTCGGCTACCAGCCGTTTCCGGTGCCCTCCTCGCTGGTTTCCGAGGCGTACACCAATCCCTACGGCGTCACCATGGGCCCCTGCACCTTCTGCGGCTTCTGCACCAACTACGGCTGCGCCAACTACTCGAAAGCCAGCGCCATCACCACTGTGCTGCCGGCGCTGATGCGCAAAGAGAACTTTACCGCGTATACCAACTGCGAAGTGCTGGAAGTGCTGACCGATGCCAGCGGCAAACAGGCCACCGGCGTCACCTACATCGACTCCTCCGGCGATAGGTGGGAACAGCCGGCTGATCTGGTGATCGTCGCCGCCTTTACCTTTGAAAACGTGCGCCTGATGCTGCTCTCCGGCATTGGCCAGGCCTATGATCCGGTCACCAACAAAGGCACCACCGGCCGCAATTACGCCTATCAGACCGCCAACGGCGTCACGCTGTTTTTCGACAACAAAAACTTTAACCCGTTTATCGGTGCCGGCGCGGTGGGCATGGGCATTGATGAATTCAATAACGATAATTTTGACCACAGCGGTCTGGGCTTCTTCGGCGGCGGCAGCATCCGCGTGACGCCCATCGGCTCGGCACCGATTGGCTACCGGCCGCTGCCGCCCAACACGCCCAAATGGGGCTCGAAGTGGAAGCGCGCACTGAAAGACAACTATCTCAGCACCATGTCGATTGGCTGCGAGGCCAGCAGCTACACCACGCGCACTAACTATCTGTCGCTCGATCCCAACTACAAAGATCCGCACGGCCGGCCGCTGCTGCGCATCACTTTCGACTTTGCGGCGAACGATCTGAAAATGGCGCAGTACTGCACGGGTAAAGTGGCGGAAATCGCTAAATCGATGAACCCGCGCGAGATGATTGTCAAACCGATGACCGGCCACTGGAGCAGCGTGCCGTATCAGTCGTCGCACGTGGTTGGCGGCTTTATCATGGGCAGCGATCCCTCAACCAGCTCGGTCAATAAACATCTGCAGGTGTGGGATGTACCGAACCTGTTCGTGGTGGGCGCGTCAGCCTTTCCGCAAAACCCGGGCTATAACCCGACCGGCACCGTCGGCGCGCTGGCATTCAAAGCGGCGCATGCGATTCGTCACTACTATCTGCAACGTCCCGGGGAGATGATTACCGCATGAAAACACGCCTCTCTCTGTGCGCTGCCGCGCTGCTGCTTACCAGCTTTGTGTCTCACGCCCAGCCGGAATACGATCAGTACGCGCGCGGCAGCTATATCGCCACGCTGGCGGACTGCACCGCCTGCCACACCGCCGATCCGCAGCAGCCGTTTGCCGGGGGCGTCAGATTGCAGACGCCGTTTGGTACGCTGGTCGGCGCTAACATCACGCCGGACCGCGAAACCGGCATCGGCAACTGGCGCTATGAAGATTTCCGCCGCGCCATGACCGAGGGCATCGGCCACGGCGGCAAGCGGCTGTACGGCGCGATGCCGTTCACCGCCTACACCAAAATGTCGGATAAGGATCTGCAGGATTTGTGGGCATGGATGCAGACGCTGCAGCCGATACACAACCCGGTCGAGACCAATCAGCTGCCCTTCCCTTTCAACATCCGCACCAGCCTGATGGTGTGGAACTGGATCAACTTTGACCAGGGCGCGTTCCAGCCGGACGCCCGTCAATCCGCCCAGTGGAATCGCGGTGCGTATCTGGTGCAGGGCGCGGGCCACTGCGGCACCTGCCATACGCCGAAAAATCTGCTCGGCGGCGATAAAAACGGCGCGTTCCTGCGTGGCGAAGTGGTTGAAGGCTGGATGGCGCCGGACATCACCGCGAACCCGCACAGCGGGCTGGGCAAATGGAGCCAGCAGGATATCGTCAGCTACCTGCGTACCGGCGTGAACCGTTTCGATATCGCTTCCGGTCCGATGGCCGACGCGGTGCGTCACTCCACGCAGCACTGGCGCGATGAAGATCTGCAGGCGGTGGCGGTGTACCTGAAAAGCGGGGAATCGCGTGATGAGCAAGTGCCCGCCGCACTTGCCGCGACGGACGATCGCATGAAGCTGGGCGCGCAAATCTATGCGGCGAAGTGTTCAGCCTGCCACAGCCCGGGCGGCCGCGGTGAGAAGAATATCTTCCCGCAGCTGGCGGACAATCCGTTGCTCAATCAGGAGGATGCCACCTCGCTAATTCGGGTGGTCGCCGCCGGTAGTCGCGGAGTCGATACTGATGCCCGCCCCACGGCACCGGCAATGCCGGCCTTTGCCGGCACGCTGGGTGATGAGGAGATCGCCGCGGTGGTGAGCTACATCCGCAACAGCTGGGGTAATGCCGCCGCACCGGTCAGCGCTGACGACGTGAAGAAAGTGAAACAGAAGCTGGAATAGCGCCGTGTCAGCACCGGCAGCGGCGGCTGCCGGTGCGACAGGCTCAGCTTTAGCTGCGCTGCTGCACCACCGACGACTTCACCGCTGACGCTTCCCGCGTGTGTCCCGGCTGCGGCACGCGGATAATAAAGGTCAGCACACCGGCGAACAGGTAGAGCGCGGTATAGGCCCACACCACCCCGACGATATCGAAGAACGGCAGCAGCAGTGAAGCAATCGCCGGGGCAACAAAGTTACTCAGCCCGGCCGACAGATTGTAAATCGATACCGCTGCGCCCTTATGATGCGGTTCCAGCGTCGGGAACACCGCGGTCATCGGCACAAAGGCAGCGACAAAGATCCCCAGCATAATCGCCGGAATCAGCGCCACCCAGAAGTTATGCCCGGCATACAGCGGCAGGTAGTAAAACGCCAGGCTGGAGATCGCCATACCGAGACAGCCGAACCAGCGCACCTGACGGATCCAGCCCAGCTTCTCACCGGTAATGCCCCAGAAAATATTGGTAAAGATGGTGACGAAGAAGAACACCGCCCAAATCTGCAGCCATTCGGAGATGGTAAAGCCGAGCCGATCGACAAACAGCAGCGGCATGATGATGGCAAATCCGAACAGCGACAGCGTATTGATGATGCGGATCAGGCAGGCATAAAACACATGCTGGTTGGTGAACAGAATGGTTACGGCACGCGACATCTCCGTCATCTTATCGCGCAGCGGCAGATTAACGCGGGAACGATCCACCGGCACGTTGCGCAGGCTGAAGTAGGCCAGCACGCCGCCGCACGCCACCCAGACAATCGCCAGCCATAAGGTGCCGGTTTCGCCCAGCATCGGGATGGTCAGGCTCGGCAGATAGCTGCCCACCACGCCAATCCCCACGGAATACATCGCCCAGAACCAGCCGGTGGCAGCGGCCAGCTTGTCACGCGGCAGCACCTGCACCAGCATCATCATGAACGAGTAGATAAACAGCGGATAGGCCAGGCCGCGAATGCCATAGAACAGCACCATCAGCGGATAGTTACGCAGTCCGAGCCCCAGCGACATAAACAGCGCATGCATGACGATCCACAGCACAAAGCCAATCATCATGGCGCGCTGCGGCGTAATCAGCTCCGCCACCACGCCGGAGGCCCACGCCGCCAGCGCGGCGGCCAGACCATAAAACGTAAACACCACCGCCGACTGGGCCGGCGAAAAGCCCATGTCAGTGATGTGGCGCGACAGGAACGCCATTTCGAAGCCGTCGCCGGCCATGAAAATGGCGATGGCCATAAAGCCCCAGAACATCTTTTTCGGTAAGCCAAACCAGTATGCGTTCGATTGCATGACAATCTTCCTTCCGTTCGCTAATCCGATCAGGCAGGCAGCAACGCGCGCGCCTGCTGTTGTTGTACATAGAGTTCACGGAACAGGCGCAGCCGCTGCTGCAGCACGGCCCCGCGCGCCGCATCGGGCTGATAGCGCGCCTGCACCGGCGGCTTCAGGCACACGTCGGCTTCACTGCCGCCGTCGGCCAGCCACGCCAGTCGCGCCGCACCCAGCGCGCCGGAGGCGCTGGCCGGATGGGTCACTATCGGCAGCTGCAGCACGTCGGCGATCAGCTGCGCCCACAGCGTGCTGCGCGCACCGCCGCCGGTCAGGCTGCACTGCTGAATCTGCTGCTGCGTATCGCCCAGCACTGCCAGGCCATCCGCCAGGCCAAACGTCACGCCCTCAATCACCGCATAGCCGAGCAGCGCGCGCGGCGTTTCGTGGCGTAAATGGAAAAATGCCCCGGTCGCCTGCGGATCATTGTGCGGCGTGCGTTCACCAGAGAGATACGGCAGAAACAGCGGTGCCTGACGCAGCTGTTCCGCGCTGAGCTGTGCCATCTCGTCCATCAGCTGGCTTTCGGTGACCGACAGCAGATTGCACAGCCAGCGCAGACAGCTGGCGGCGCTGAGCATCACGCTCATCTGGTGCCAGCGTCCCGGCAGCGCATGGCAGAAAGCGTGCACGCCGGATTGCGGATCGGCACGCAGCCGATCGTTAACCACAAAAATCACGCCTGACGTGCCGAGCGAGATAAAGGCATCGCCCGCATTAACCGCACCGACGCCCACCGCCGACGCGGCATTATCACCGCCGCCGCCGGCCACGCTCACCGTGGCGGCTAAGCCCCATTCGCTGGCCAGATCGGCGCGCAGCGTGGCGCTGACCGCGCTGCCCTCAACCAGTTCGGGCATCTGTGCGCGCGTCAGCCCGCTAATTGCCAGCAGTGCGTCAGACCAGTCGCGCTGCGCCACGTCGAGCCACAGCGTACCGGCGGCGTCCGACGGCTCGCTGACAAAGCGCCCGGTCAGACGCCAGCGCAGGTAATCCTTGGGCAGCAACACCTTGTCGATGCGGCGGAAGATTTCGGGCTCATGTTCCGCCACCCAGTGCAGTTTCGGCGCGGTAAAGCCGGGCATAATCAGGTTGGCGGCGATTTCCATCATCTGCGGATGCTGCTGGCGCAGCGCATCACACTGCGCCGCGCTGCGCGTGTCGTTCCACAATATGCACGGCCGCAGCACCTCACCGGCGGCATCCAGCAGCACGGCGCCGTGCATCTGACCGGAGAGACCGATGGCGCGAATCGCGGCCCACGCGTCCGGTGCCTGCTGGCGCAGCCCGGCGATCGCCTGACCACAGGCCTGCCACCAGCGCTCGGGATCCTGCTCCGCCCAGTGCGGATGCGGGCGCTGCACGCTGAGCGTGGCGTGATTCGACGCCATAATCTCGCCCTGCGGGTTAACGATCAGCGCTTTGAGTTCTGAGGTGCCAATATCAATGCCGAGATACATGCTGTGCGCTCCTTACACCGTCGCCGGCTGCAGCAGCTGCTGCTCTATGGCGTCTACGCTGCGCGTCACCAGCGCATGAAAAGCACGGTCATCGGCCAGTTCGGCAAACAGCGCGCGGTCGCTGAGGAAGGTTTGTAGCGCATTCTCGCCGCTCAGCTGCTGGCGCAGCGCGTCAGCATTGAGCACGCCATCCTGATACGCATACGGCAGCTGGTTACTGGCCCAGCGTTGCAGGAACAGGTAGAACAGCGCTGGCAGCACGGCGGTAGCGGTCGGTTCTGCGCCGCGCTGATAGCATTCGCGCAGCGTCGGCGTCACCATGCCGGGAATCTTCGACAGTCCATCGGCACCAACGCGCTGGTTGGTGTCTTTGATGTAGGGATTGCTAAAGCGCGCCAGCACCACATCGCGGTAATCCGCCAGATCGAGCGGGCTGGGCGACAGTGACGGGATCACGTCCTGCGTGATGTAGTCGTACGCCAGCTGATAGATCGCGGGCTGACGCGTGCTGTCATCAATGTAGTCATGGCCGGTGAGCGTGCCGGCCCAGGCAATCGCTGCGTGCGTGGCATTGAGAATGCGGATTTTCGCCTCTTCCCACGGTAGCACCGACGCCACCAGCTCCACGCCCACCTTTTCCAGCGCCGGGCGTCCGGCGATAAAATCATCCTCAATCACCCACTGGATAAACGATTCCGCCATCACCGCCGCGCCATCGTCTTTGCCGGTGGCCGCTTTGACGCGTTCGGCAACATCCGGCGTGGGGCGCGGCGTGATGCGATCCACCATGGTGTTTGGCGAAGTGGTGTTATCGCGCACCCAGCTGGCCAGCGCACTGTCGCCCTGCGCGGCGAGAAACGCCAGCATGCCGTGACGGAAACGTTCGCCGTTGTGACGCAGGTTGTCGCAGTTGAGCAGCGTGACCGGCGCACCGCCGCTGGCCACGCGCTGGCGCAGAATGCGGGTCAGCGCGCCGTAAATAGTGCGCGCCTCACCATGGAGATCGGCCTGAATATCCGCCTGGCTGAGATCGAGTTCATGCGCCGGCGTCAGGTAATAACCCGCTTCGGTCACGGTAAAACCGATCACTTTTGTCTCAGCGCTGGCGCCCTGCGCCACCAGCGCGCTGATCTCTGCGTCCCACGGCAGAATGGTGCGCAGCGAAGTAATGGTTTCATACGCGCGCTCGCCCTCCGGCGTTACAGTTTCCAGTACGTACTCGCCGTTTTGCGTCTGCAGCTGGTTGAGCAGCGCTACCGCATCGCCGCGGATGTTGCCGAGCGCGATGCTCCAGCTGTCATCGCCCTGCTGGCGCAGCTGGTGCAGATACCACGCCTGATGCGCGCGGTGAAAAGAGCCTGCGCCGATATGCATCCACACTGATTTCGTCGTCATAGTCGCCTCGAAATAAACATTTGCCACAATGGAGGGCATTTGCCCGATGAGGCGTAGCATAGTCGCCGCCGGGGCGATCGTTCTGCGAGATCCATCACATTTAATACTTTTGCTCTTTTTTAGGGCTTTTGCTCAGTTAACGCTTCAGGGGCAAGACGCGATAAACTGGCGCATCGGAGTTTGACGGAACAAGGCGATGAGCAGAGAAGAGAAGAAGCAGGAGCTGGCAGCGCGGGCAGCGTGGATGTATTACGTGGCGGGCGTCACGCAGCAGGAGATTGCGCGCGCGCTGGGCTTATCGCGGCAGGTGGCGCAGCGGCTGGTCTCCAGTGCGCGTGAAATGGGCATGGTCAGCGTGAAGATTGACCATCCGGTCACGCACTGCCTGCATCTGGCGCGCGAGATCGAACAAAAGTTTGGCCTGACGCTGTGCCGCGTGGTGCCGTCAGCCGGGCTGGATGATGAGGCGATTCAGCAAATGCTGGCGGTGGAAGGCGCGGCGGTGATGGCGCAGTTTATCAACGAAGAGACGCCGCAGGTGTTTGGCATCGGTTCCGGCAAAACGCTGCGCTCAATGATTGATGCGCTGCCGTGGGTTGAACGGCCACAGCATCAGTGTGTGTCGATGATCGGCGCGATTGCGCGTGACGATTCCGGTACCCGCTACGACGTACCGCTGAAAATGGCGGAGAAGATGCAGGGCAAATATTTCTTCATTCCGGCGCCGCTGTATGCTGACACGCCGCAGGATAAGACGATGTGGGTGCAGCATCAGGTCTATCAGCGCGTCACCCAGCGTGCGCTACAGGCGAACGTGGCGTTTGTCGGCATTGGCGAAGTGATGCCGGGCTGCCCGCTCAATGCCGAAGGCTTTATCACCGATGCGCAGGTAGAAGCGCTCAACGCGCGCGGCGTGGTGGGTGAAATGCTGGGGCATTTTTTCAATCAGCAGGGAGAGCGGGTATACGGCGAAACCGATGAGCTGCTGACCAGCGTGCTGCTGGAGAGCCAGACGCAGCGCAATATCATCGGCTTTGCCGGCAGCGCGCGCAAATACGCAGCGATTCACGCCGCGCTGCACGGCGGCTGGATCTCCGGGCTGGTAACGGATGAAGATACCGCGCTGAAACTGCTGCATGATTAATTAAATATTTCTGTGATTCGTCACGGCGCGATGTATCGCGCGGGTTTGACCGCCACATCGCCGGGAACGCGCAGTACATTGCGCCGCTACGGTTCAGAAACCTATTTCAACGATCCCTTCAAAAACTGCTGCAGGCGCGGGCTTTTCGGGTTGCCGAACAGTTCGTCTGGCGCGCCCTGCTCTTCGATTTTGCCCTGATGCAGAAAAATCACGTGGTTGGATACGTGACGGGCAAACTCCATCTCGTGCGTCACTACCACCATGGTTTTGCCCTCTTCGGCCAGCTTCTGCATGATGCGCAGCACTTCGCCTACCAGCTCCGGATCGAGCGCTGAGGTCGGTTCGTCAAACAGCAACACTTCCGGCTCCATCGCCAGCGCACGGGCAATCGAGACGCGCTGCTGCTGGCCGCCTGACAGATGCACCGGGTATTTGGCACGCGCGCGCGCATCAATACCGACTTTATCGAGGTATTTAATTGCCCGCTCGCGCGCTTCGGCTTTGCTCAGCCCCAGCACCTGAATCGGTGCTTCGGTGACGTTATCCAGCACCGTCATGTGGCTCCACAGATTAAAGTGCTGGAACACCATGGTCAGCCGGGTACGCAGCGAACGCAGCTGCTCCTTGTTGGCCACTTTCAGCTGGCCATCGGTGTCGCGCACCAGGTTTATCGCCTCGTTGTTAACCGCGATGGTGCCTTCACTCGGCTTTTCGAGGAAGTTGATGCAGCGTAAAAAGGTACTTTTCCCGGAACCGGACGAGCCAATAATGCTGATCACATCGCCGGCGTTGGCCTGCAGCGACACGCCCTTCAGAACTTCATGTTCACCGTAACGCTTATGCAGTTCGGTAACGCTTAATTTATTTTCAGCCATAGTCATACTCAGTGCGACGAAGAGGGTTTCACATGCGCGAGGAAGCGGCGCTCCGCAAGGCGGAACAGGCTAATCAGCACGTAAGAGATAATCAGGTACAGCACCGCAGCGATGCCGAACGCGGTGAACGGCTGATAGGTCGCCGAGTTGATATCGCGCGCGATTTTTAGCAAATCCGGCACGGTGGCGGTGAACGCCAGCGCGGTGGAGTGCAGCATCAGAATCACTTCATTGCTGTAGGCGGGCAGCGCGGTGCGCAGCGCCGACGGCAGAATGATGCAGCGGTAAAGTTTAAACGGCGAGAAACCATAGGCGCGCGCGGCTTCGATTTCACCGTGTGGCACGGCGCGAATGGCACCGGCAAAAATCTCGGTGGTATAAGCACAGGTGTTCAGGGTAAATGCCAGCAGCGTACAGTTCAGGCCACTGCGGAAGAAGGCGTTCAGCAACTCGGAGCCTTTCACCACCTCCAGCGTGTACATGCCGGAATAGAACACCAGCAGCTGCACATACAGCGGCGTGCCGCGAAACACATAGGTAAACAGCCACACCGGCGTGGAGATATAGCGATTTGGCGACACGCGCGCGATGGCCAGCAGCACCGCAAGGCTGCCGCCAATTACCACGGAAAGAATCAGCAGCCACAGCGTGATGGCCACGCCGGTAAAACGGTAACCGTCGGTCCAGAGCAGTTGTTTCCAGTACTCCTGAATAATCTCGATCATAACTCTGCCCTTTTCACCCCTACCGAGTAGCGGCGTTCAAGCCACCACAGCACGCCGTTGGACAGCGTGGTAAACACCAGATAAATCACCCCGGCAACAATCGCGAAGTAGAACGGTTGCCAGGTACTTTTGCCAGCCAGCTGCGTGGCTTTTACCACATCTTCAAGGCCGAGCAGCGACACCAGCGCGGTGGCTTTCAGGATCACCTGCCAGTTGTTGCCGATGCCGGGCAGCGCAAAGCGCATCATCGCCGGGAACAGAATGCGACGGAAAGTTTGCGAGCCGGTAAAGCCGAAGGCGGTGGCGGCTTCAATCTGCCCTTTCGGCACCGCGAGAAACGCGCCACGGAAGGTTTCAGTGAAGTAAGCACCGTAGATGAAGCCGAGCGTAATAATACCGGCCACCATCGGGTCGATATCAAACTGCGCCATGCCGAGCGCATCGGTTACGGCGTTGAGGGCAATCTGCAGACCGTAAAAGATCAGCAGCATCAGCACCAGGTCGGGCACGCCACGGATGAGCGTGGTGTAGCCTTCAAAAATCATCGCCAGCGGGCGATTGCGGGAGAGTTTGGCGCCGGCCCCTATCAGGCCCAGCACCACGGCCAGTACCACCGAGCTGAGCGCCAGCTCAAGGGTCACCAGCGTGCCTTTGAGAATTACTTCAGAATAGCCATAAAACATGGGTTCGATCCTGTCGTGAGGGAAATAAACAAACGCTGTCCAACAACACACGGACAGTCCTGACCAGGGATGTGAATCACGGAAGGATGGTGGCAAGCGTATGAACTCCGGGAGTTTACATAAGTAAGCGCCCGGAGTGAATAGTTATGACCCACGTTAGCGTGACTCAATACACCCGTTCAGGAACAGGAGTCTTAATCGCCGTAAACGTTGAAATCAAAGTACTTCTTCGCAATCTTGTCGTAGGTACCGTCTTTGCGCATGTCGTTAAAGGCTTTGTCAATGGCAGCTTTCAGATCGGCGTCATCTTTACGCAGGCCCATACCGGTGCCGACGCCAAAGATTTTGTCATCTTTCACCGCCGGACCGGCGAACGCGTAGTTTTTCCCGACCGGCTGCTTAAGGAAGCCTTCGCTCGCCTGCACTTCATCCTGGAACGCCGCGTCAATACGACCAGCGTTCAGGTCCTGATACACCAGATCCTGGTTGGCATACGGCGTGACGGTCACCCCTTTTGGACGCCAGTATTCATTGGCGTAGGTTTCCTGCGTGGTGCCCTGCAGCAGGCCGATGTTCTTGCCCTTCAGCGACTCAATGGTCGGCTGCAGTTTAGACCCCTTCGGCGCCACTAAACGCGCGTTCGCTGCATACAGTTTTTCCGAGAAGGCGATCTCTTCCTGACGTTTCTCGGTGATCGAGAGTGAAGAGATGATGGCGTCGATCTTCTTCGCTTTCAGCGACGGGATCAGCGCATCGAAATCACTTTCCACATAAGTACATTTGGTCTTGATACGCTTACAGATCTCGTTGGCCAGGTCGATATCAAAGCCAACCAGCTGGCCCTGCGCGTTCTTGGACTCAAACGGCGGGTAAGTTGGATCGGTCCCGATGCGCAGCGACTGCGGTACCGCCGCGAACACGCTCGCAGCGCCGGACATAGCCAGCATCAGAGAAAGAGCCAGAACTCGCTTTTTCATAGGTAACCCTCAAGTGAAGTGCTTATTGTTATGTGGTGCGTGATGTGTTTGCGCTGAATGTTTTGCAGGTTTCATGCCAGTTGTGCAAATCGGCGAAACTGTGCGCAGGCGCACTAAATACCGCGTCCATCTGGGACGCAAGCACTTAGTTTGTGAGGGAAATATAACAGCGGTGTGAGGAAGAAAAAGTGAGATTGTTAACTTTTGGTGCACAAGATGCACGAACAGTGATCGGCCCCGCGCTTTTGCACGCATTCAGTGCATTATTGCACCATCATGCACCCTGCCAGCGGGTAAACAGATCTTCCGGCAGCTCGATATCAAACTGATCCAGCACGCGGTTGACCGTCTGATCAATCAAATCGTCGATGCGCTGCGGGCGGTGATAAAACGCCGGCACCGGCGGCATAATCAGCGCGCCGAGTTCGGCAGCGGTGGTCATCATGCGCAGATGACCGAGATGCAGCGGGGTTTCCCGCACGCACAGCACCAGCCGGCGCTGCTCTTTCAGCACCACGTCGGCGGCGCGCGTCAGCAGACTGTCGCTATAGCTGTGCACAATGCCGGACAGGGTCTTCATGGAACACGGCAGAATGGCCATACCCAGCGTTTTGAACGAGCCGGACGAGATGCTGGCGGCGATATCGCGCACATCGTGCACCACATCGGCCAGCGCCTGCACGTCACGCAGGCTGTAATCGGTCTCCAGCGCCAGCGTCTGCCGCGCCGCCGGGCTCATCACCAGATGGGTTTCCACTTCGGCTAACGGTTGCAGCACCTGCAGCATACGCACGCCGTAGATCGCGCCGCTGGCGCCGGAAATACCAATGATGAGTCGTTTCATAATTCAGCCTTGCTGCAAAAGAGTGCGCCAATAATAGCCGCTCCGCCGCCATAAATACAAAAACAAACAGGGCGGGATTGCGCCCGCCCTGTTTCGTCTGCCTGAGACTGACCTTAACCTTCGTTATGCAGTTCCAGGTTCTCCACTTCGTTCTGACGCGCAATCGCTTTGGCATCGTCGTTACGCAGCGACTGCAGATATTCCAGATACTGCAGGTCAACGTCTTTGGTGACGTAGATACCGTTAAACACCGAGCATTCGAACTGGGCAATATCCGGGTTCTCTTCACGCACCGCGTCGATCAGATCCTGCAGATCCTGGAAAATCAGCGCATCGGCTTTAATCAGCTGACGAATCTCTTCCACTTCACGGCCGTGCGCAATCAGCTCGGTAGCGCTCGGCATATCGATGCCGTAGACGTTAGGGAAGCGAATTTCCGGTGCCGCTGACGCCAGATAGACGCGCTTCGCGCCAGCTTCACGCGCCATCTCGATAATCTGCTCAGAGGTGGTGCCGCGCACAATCGAGTCATCCACCAGCAGCACGTTTTTATCGCGGAACTCAGCGCGGTTGGCGTTGAGCTTACGGCGTACCGCACTGCGGCGCAGCTGCTGGCCCGGCATGATAAAGGTACGGCCCACGTAGCGGTTTTTCACAAAACCCTGGCGGTACGGCTTATCAAGAATACGGGCGATCTCGAGCGCGGTATCGGTCGAGGTTTCCGGAATCGGGATCACCACGTCAATATCGAGATCTTCCCACTCGCGGGCAATTTTCTCGCCCAGCTTGGTGCCCATGCGCACGCGTGCGCTGTAGACGGAGATCTTGTCGAGGAACGAGTCCGGACGCGCAAAGTAAACGTACTCGAACAGGCACGGATTGCTTTTCGGGTTCTCTGCGCACTGGCGCGTCGAGAGCTGACCCTGCTCGGTGATGTACACCGCTTCGCCTGGCGCAACGTCACGAATAAATTCGAAGCCGAGCGTATCCAGCGCCACGCTCTCTGAGGCCACCATGTATTCGGTGCGGCCATCGGCCAGCTCACGCTTGCCCAGTACCAGCGGACGGATACCGTTAGGATCGCGGAACGCAACCATGCCGTGACCGATAATCATCGCCACCACGGCGTAAGCGCCGCGCACCTGCTGATGCACCGCCGCCACGGCAGCAAAAATGTTGTCAGCCTCCAGCGGATAGTGCTGAAAACGATCCAGCTCCTGAGCAAAGATGTTGAGCAAGATTTCGGAATCTGAGGTGGTATTCACATGACGGCGACCGACTTCGAACAGCTGCTTGCGCAGTTCATGGGCGTTGGTCAGGTTACCGTTGTGAGCCAGCGTGATGCCGTACGGCGAGTTCACGTAGAAGGGCTGCGCTTCAGAGGCGCTGGAGCTGCCGGCAGTCGGATAACGCACGTGGCCGATACCCATATTTCCCTGCAAACGCTGCATGTGGCGCGCTTCAAACACGTCGCTGACCAGGCCATTGGCCTTACGCAGACGGAAGCAGTTCAGCGCATCGATGGTACAAATGCCGGCGGCATCCTGCCCGCGGTGCTGCAGCACCGTTAACGCGTCATAGATCGACTGGTTTACTGGCATAAAACCGGTGATACCAACAATACCGCACATGTTGTCATTTCCTCATTAGCCGCACTCCCGGTGTTACCGGGGTAAAAAACTCGACGTGCTTTTCAGGTAATCGAAAAACCACCTGATGATGTAACTGAACTGGGGAATGAGTTGAGACTGTTGCCAGTCCGGACTTTTTGAAAAGCCGGTGAATGTATCAAGGAAGAAGAGAATGGCGGATACAATCAGCACGCCACGCAACGCCCCGAAACAGACCCCCAACACCCTGTCGGTTCCCGACAAGCCGGTTTTCTCAACCAGCGAGCCGATCACATAGTTCACGATGGCACCCACAATCAGGGTGGCAACGAATAACACCGCGATGGCGATGCCGTTGCGAACCAGTTCGTCGTCAAAACTTGTAAACCAGACTGCAAGGTAGGCGTAGTAATGACTGGCGACAAAAAACGCGCATCCCCAGGTAACAAGAGATAAGGCTTCCCGGACAAACCCGCGAATCAGGCTGACCAGAGCCGAAAAACCAACTACCGCAATAATGACGTAATCAATCCAGATCATGAACGCTTCCAGTACAGTGCATTTGCACCCCTGCATCCAGTTCGGGGCGCATTCTAACAGAAAAAGAAAACGTTTGCGTAGGGTTTTCCGGTTCTGTCCCGAGAAAAAGGGCGATGAAAAAAACTTTCCTCGCCCTTGTTGATATCAGCCATTTAACCTGCTGATATTCCATAAATTTTCAGTAACGCTTCGCTAAAAAATACGCCAAAAGCCGCGCCTGTTTCTGATATCGGCGCGGCTTATCAGATGATCAGCGTGTGCTGTACGGCTTCACAACGCCGCCGAGGCCGGAGATGCCTTTCAGCTCGCCGAGGGCACCCTGCAGTTTCGCTTTGGACGCATCCGGCCCGACGTAAATGCGGGTGATCTGCCCCTGCACCGGCGTCGACGGCACGGTAAAGGCGCGATAGCCGGAGAGCCGCAGCTGTGCCACGATCTCATTCACTTTGGCGGCGTTCTTCAGCGCGCCGAGCTGTACCACATACGCCTGTCCTGCTGGCGCGGCCGGTTCGCTCTGCTTCGGCGTTTCCGCCGCTTTAGGTTGCTCTGTAGTTTTTGGCTGTTCTGTCGCTTTCGGTTGTTCTGCCGGCTTCGGTTTCGGCTGCTCCACCGGTTTAGGCTTCGGCTGCTCGACCGGCTTCGGCTTCACCTGCTCTGCCGGTTTCTGCTGCTGGTGCACCGGCGGCGGCGTCACGACGCTGGGCTGGCTGTTTTGCGCTGGCTGCGTGCTGCCGCTGGCGGCACTGCTCTGCGTTGCGCTGCTGGCGGGCGCCTGCTGCGCCGCGCTCGCACCTTCCGGCGGCTGCGACGGCAGCGGCTGCGTCACTGGCGGCACCATTTCGCTGTCCTGCTGATCGTCAGGCTTTGGCACCAGCGGAATCGCCGCGAACTCCTCTTTATAATGCTTTTTCTTACCGTCCAGCAGACCCGGTAACACGATGACGCCAATCGCCACCAGAATCACCGTACCCACTAAACGATTCTGAAACTTACTTGCCACTGCCGTTCTCCGCTGCCATCGATTGCATCACCTGCGCTACGGTGTGGAACGAGCCGCACACCAGAATCACATCGTCGGGCTGAGCCTGCTGCCGCGCCGCCTGCCACGCGGCTTCAACGCTCTGCCAGGCGCTGCCGCCCTGCAGATGCGCCATCAGCTCATCAGCGGACGCCCCGCGCGGGCCGTCGAGCGGCGCGCAGTACCAGCGGTTGACCTGCGGTGCCAGCGCGGCCAGCGTCCCGGCGATATCCTTGTCGTGCAGCATGCCAACCACCGCATGCACTGTGCCGTGTGCCGGCAGCTCAGCGAGACGTGAAGCCAGATAATAAGCCGCATGCGGATTGTGTGCCACATCAAGGATCACGCGCGGCGCGGTGCTGACCGTCTGGAAACGTCCCGGCAGAATCGCCAGCGGCAGATGCTGACGAATCAGCGTCTCGCTCACCGTCAGGCCGGAAGCGCGCAGCGCCGCAATGGCGGTGGCCGCATTGGGGAGCGGCACCTGGGGCAGCGGCAGATCGCGCAGTTCACCCTGGGCATCCTGCAGCGTCCAAGTGTCGCCCTCGCGCTGCCACTGCCAGTCGCGGTTAATTTGTAACAGCTGCGCACCCTTCTCCGCGGCCACCTGGGCAATGGTGTCGGGCATATCGGCCTCGCCGACCACCGCCGGTTTACCGCCGCGGAATACGCCGGCCTTCTCGCGGCCGATGCTGGCGCGATCCGGCCCCAGCCAGTCGGTGTGGTCCAGCGCAATGCTGGTGATCACCGCCACGTCGGCGTCGACAATGTTTGTCGCATCCAGCCGGCCACCCAGCCCCACTTCCAGAATCACGACATCCAGCTGCGCTTCACGGAACAGATTGAGCGCGGACAGCGTGCCAAACTCAAAGTAGGTGAGCGAAATATCGCCGCGTCCGGCCTCAATGGCGGCAAAGCTGGCGCTGTGCCGGGCTTCATCCAGCTCAGCGCCCTGCACGCGCACGCGTTCGGTGTAACGCACCAGATGCGGCGAGCTGTAGACGCCAACGCGATAGCCTGCGGCCATCAGCAGGGTTTCCAGCGTACGGCAGGTAGTGCCTTTGCCGTTGGTGCCGGCGACGGTGAAGACAAACGGAGCGGGTTTTAGCAGGTCGAGGCGTGCGGCGACGCGCTGAATACGGTCCAGGCCCAGATCGATAGCCTGAGAATGCAGATGCTCAAGATAATGAAGCCACGTGGCCAGAGGCGACGTGGCTTGCGGGAGGTGAAGAGTGTCCATGTGCCCTGTTAGCTCTTTACGATGTGGTGCATGAATAAAAAGGCGCATCACTCTGCGCCTTTCGGTTGCCTGTCAGGCTTCGTTGCTCTCCGGCTCAGCCGCAGTCGGGCGATCACCATCCTGCAGCGGTGCCGGCAGGTTCATCATTTTCGCCAGCAGGCTGGCCAGCTTAAAGCGCATTTCCGGACGACGGATGATCATGTCGATCGCGCCTTTTTCGATCAGGAACTCACTGCGCTGGAAGCCCGGCGGCAGCTTTTCACGTACCGTCTGTTCAATCACGCGTGGGCCGGCAAAGCCGATCAGCGCTTTTGGCTCAGCGACGTTCAAATCGCCCAGCATCGCGAAGCTGGCGGAGACGCCACCCATGGTCGGGTCAGTCAGTACCGAAATATACGGCAGACCGCGCTCCTGCATTTTTGCCAGCGCCGCACTGGTTTTCGCCATCTGCATCAGCGACTGCAGCGCTTCCTGCATACGCGCACCACCAGAGGCGGAGAAGCAGATCAGCGGGCAGTTGTCTTCCAGCGCCTGCTCAACCGCACGCACGAAACGGGCGCCGACCACCGAGCCCATTGAGCCGCCCATAAAGGAGAACTCAAACGCGGCAGCCACCACCGGCATACCGTGCAGCTGGCCTTTCATTACCACCAGCGCATCTTTCTCGCCGGTCTCTTTCTGTGCCGCAACCAGACGATCTTTGTACTTCTTCGAGTCGCGGAACTTGAGCAGGTCTTTCGGTTCCAGCTCGCTACCCAGCTCTGTCATCGAACCTTCATCCATCAGGCTATGCAGACGCTCGCGCGCGTGCATACGCATGTGGTGGTCGCACTTCGGGCAGACTTCAAGGTTGCGCTCCAGCTCGGCGCGGTACAGCACCTGACCACAGCTATCGCATTTGGTCCACACCCCTTCCGGGATGCTGGCTTTGCGCGAAGGCGTGGTAGTGCTTTTATTCAGTATGCGTTCAATCCAGCTCATTGATGACCTTTCTGTTTAATGCTGACCTGGTCCAGTCTTGTCGTTACTGCTGAAATCACCTTCAGCAGGCCGTAAATGTCGCTCATTAAACCACAACCCGTTCACGCTGTGGATAAAAATCTGGTAACAGGCTTACTGCGACTTGTGCTGACGCGCCTGGCGGCGGTGACGCCACACTTCAATCACGCCTGGCAGTACCGAGACAATGATGATGCCGACAATCAGCAACTTAAGGTTTTCCTGCACCACCGGCAGGTCACCAAACAGGTAACCGGCATAGGAGAATAGCAGGACCCACAGCAGCGCGCCTGTCACGTTAAAGAGCGCGAAGTGGCGATAAGACATGTGTCCCATTCCCGCCACAAAGGGGGCAAAGGTTCGCACGATTGGCACAAAGCGCGCAAGTATAATGGTTTTGCCGCCGTGGCGATCGTAAAACGCGTGGGTTTTGTCGAGGTAGCTGCGGCGGAAAATTTTCGAGTTCGGGTTACTGAACAGCTTTTCGCCAAACAGCCGGCCAATGGTGTAGTTAACCGCGTCGCCGAGGATCGCGGCAATCACCAGCAGCGTCACCATCAGGTGCACGTTGAGGTCGTTGCCCGGCAGCGCCGCCAGCGCACCGGCGACGAACAGCAGCGAATCACCCGGCAGGAACGGCGTAACCACCAGCCCGGTTTCACAGAACAGAATCAGGAACAAAATGGCGTAAATCCAGATGCCGTACTGCGCCACCAGCTCGGCCAGATGCACGTCAATGTGCAGAATGAAATCGACGATAAAGTGGATAAACTCCATAACAGCTAACTCCCTGACACTTTCCGATTAAAATGAATCCGCGAGGAACAACGGTCCCAGCGCAGGCTGAGGTAACGCAAACTGAGCAGGGTAATCCACCGCCACCAGATACAGCCCTTCGGCTTTCGCCGTTGCCGCCGCCAGCGTGCGATCTTTTGCTGCCAGCAGCGTGGCCATCCACGTTTCCGGCTGATTGCCGCAGCCAATCTCCAGCAGACTGCCGACGATATTGCGCACCATGTGATGCACAAAGGCGTTGGCTTTGATATCGACAATCACGTACGGCCCCAGGCGCGTGACGTTGAGATGCATCACGTTGCGCCACGGCGTGCGCGACTGGCACTGCACTGCACGGAACGAGGTAAAATCGTTCTCACCCAGTAAAGCCTGGGCGGCGCGGTGCATTTTTTCCGCATCCAGCGGATGGTAAAAATGGGTAATGCCGTTGCCGAGAATTGCCGGGCGCAGCCGCTGGTTGTAGATCACGTAGCGATAACGGCGCGCGGTAGCGCTGAAGCGCGCGTGAAAGCTTTCCGGCACCGCTTTCACCCAGCGCACCGCAATATCGTCCGGCAGGTTGGCGTTCACGCCCAGCGTCCAGGCGCTGTCGGCACGCGAGGAGGTGGTCTCAAAATGCACCACCTGGCCGGTGCCGTGCACGCCCGCGTCGGTGCGCCCGGCGCAGAACACGCTCACCGGGTGATTGGCCACTTTCGCCAGCGCTTTTTCCAGCTTTTCCTGCACGCTGCGCACTTCATTCTGGCGCTGCCAGCCGTAGTAACGGCTGCCGTCATATTCAATGCCGAGCGCCAGCTTAAACGGGGTCGCGTCTTCCAGCATTAATACAGATACTCCTGCACCAGCTTCTCTGCGGTTTTCACCGCCATCAGCGCGCCGCCGAAGCGGATGTTGTCGGCCACCGACCAGAACTGCAGCAGCTCCGGGATGCCGTAGTCGTTGCGCACGCTGCCAATGCTCAGGGCTTCACTGCCGGAGGCGTCGCTGACCGGCGTCGGGTAATCACCGTCGTCGCTCAGGCTGATATCGTCGGCGCGCGCCAGTTCGTCACGCGCTTCCTCCGCCGACAGCGGCCGCAGGTTCTCGATATAGACGATCTGCGCGTTGCCGTAGAACACCGGCGCCTGCACGCTGCTTACCGCAATCGGTAATCCTTCGTCCTGCAGCACTTTACGCACCTGATCGACCAGCCGGCGCTCGCTCGCCACGCTGCCGGCACTGTCCGCCTGCTGCGGCAGCAGGTTGAACGCCAGCTGGCGGCCAAAATAGTGCTCATCGGCCGGTACGCCGTTCAGCAGCCGCGCGCTCTCACCGGCCAGGCCGTCTACTGCTGCTTTACCGTGGCTGGAGACCGACACCAGGTTGGTCACCTGCAGACGGCCTAAACCGGCGGTATCCACCAGCGGTTTGATGGCGCTTAACAGCTGGCTCACCAGCGCATCGGCCACGGTAATGATGTTGCGATTGCGGTAATCCGCCAGCACCTGTGGATTGACATCCGGCACCACCAGCGGCACGTCCGGCTCCAGCGCGAACAGGTCGCTGCTGTCGATTACCAGGCAACCCTGGCTGGCGGCTTCTTCGGCATAACGCGCCGACGCCTCGCGACCGGCGGTAAAGAACGCCAGCTGCGCCTGCGACCAGTCAAATTCCGCCGCGTCCTGCACGCGCAGCGAGCGGCCATCAAAACGCACGCTCTCTCCGGCGCTGTTTTCACTCGCCAGCAGATATAACTCACCAACCGGGAACTGGCGTTCCGCCAGCAGTTCCAGTACAGCGTTCCCTACTGCGCCTGTCGCGCCCAGTAGCGCAATATTCCAGCCGTCAGACATGTTGGTTTACTCCAGACAATGACATAAAAAAGAGAGGCGATGACATGCATCGCCCATTAATTCAGAAAAATCAGAGATTAGTGATTCGCCTGCAGCGTGGCGCTGAAGCCAAGCTGATTGAGCAGCGCCGCGCTCTCCGCCTCATCACAGATCACCTGCAGCGAAGACCACTCGCGGCGCTCGACATACTGCTTGCGCAGGCGATCAAATTCGCCCGGCTGCGCGGCCACTTTGCGCAGCGGCGCATCGTCGCGGCGCACATCATACACCAGATGCACCAGGCGTTTCAGCGTCGGCTGATCGAGCTTGCCGTGCAGCGTAAGGGTGCCAAACTCGGGGCGCGGCAGCAGCGTGTCCAGCGCCACCTGCTGCGGCTGACCAATAAATTCGCTCCACGCCTCAAACACCTGGGTGGTGCCGCGCGCTTTCCCTTCAAGGGTATAACCGGCGATATGCGCGGTAGCGATATCGACCTTGTCCAGCAGATCGAGGTTGAGATCCGGCTCCGGTTCCCACACGTCCAGCACCACGCTGAGATCGTTACGCAACCGGAGCACCTCCAGCAGCGCGGCGTTATCCACCACCGGACCCCGGCAGGCATTGATCAGGATGGTGTTGGGGCGCAGCGCCATCAGCAGTGCAGCATCGGCCAGATGCCAGCTTTTGTAGCGGCCGTCTTTAAACAGCGGCGTATGAAAGGTCAGGATATCGGCCTGTGCCACCAGCGTGTCGAGCGAGTGGAAATCTTCGTCATCGCCGCGATCGGCGCGCGGCGGATCGCACAGCAGGGTTTTTACTCCCCACGCGGCGAGGCGTTTGGCCAGCCGTCCGCCCACGTTACCGACGCCGACGATGCCCACGGTGCGATCGCGCAGATCAAAGCCGTCGCGTTCGGCCAGCAGCAGCAGCGCGGAGAACACATATTCCACCACCGCAATCGCGTTACAGCCCGGCGCGGCCGAGAAGCCGATACCGGCCGCCGCCAGCGAGGCATCATCGACATGATCGGTGCCGGCAGTGGCGGTGCCGACAAACTTCACCGGCGTGCCGGCCAGCAGCGCGGCATCCACTTTGGTGACGGAGCGCACCATCAGCGCGCTGGCATCCTGCAGTTCGGCTGCCGGCAGCGGGCGGCCCGGCACCGCCACCACCTCTCCGGTGCGGCTGAACAGTTCACGGGCGTAGGGCATATTTTCATCGACGAGAATTTTCACGGCGGCGGTCCTGTCTGCTTGAAATAAACGGGGCATATCATGGCACAAAGCCGGGGATTAACCTAACCGACTGCGATAGCGATCCGGCGTGGTGCCGGCCTGCTGCTGAAACATCACGATCAGCGCGGAGGCGGAACTGTAACCCAGCTCGTGGGCGATGCCCTGCACGCTGCAGCCCTGCTCCAGCAGCGCAATCGCGCGCAAAAAGCGTAAACGCTGGCGCCACTCGCTGAATGACATCTGCAGCTGCTGCTGACAGCGCCGCGCCAGCGTACGCTCGGTGGTAAACACGCGCTTCGCCCATTGTGCCAGCGTGGTGTTATCACCCGGGTTCTCTTCCAGCGCGCGCAGAATCGGTGCGAGGAATTTATCGTCGGACATCGGCAGATAGCTGGTGTTCACCGGTGCAAGACGCAGCCGATCAATCAGCACTTCGCACAGCCGCCAGTCGGCGTCGCTCTGCGGCTGCTCCAGCGCGCGGCGGGCAAAATCATTCATGATGGCGTGCACGATGGCGTCCACGCTCAGCAGGCAGGCTTTCTCCGGCATGCCGGCGCATAAATCCGCGGCAAGGTTGAAGGTGCGAAACTGCGCCTGACAGTGGTTGTAGCTGCTGTGGCGCTGCCCCGGCGGGATCCAGATCGGCATCTCGGCCGGCGTCAGCAGCCGCTCGCCCTCCACTTCCATCTCCAGCACGTGGCTGGTGACGAATATCGCCTGGCCCCAGTCGTGCTGGTGCGGCAGGTATTCAGTTTTGGCGTTGGTTTGCTCATAGCGCATGAAAAAACGCAGCAGCGGCGCGTCGCGCGGTGGCTGATACTCAACCTGAAGATTCATTCTGTCCGGTCACTAACGAATTTTGTCCGATTTTAACTATCTGCTTTAAACCGGTCAAACGTAAGCTAGTCGCGATTTACATTTGGAGCCGTACTATGAACTTATTGTTACCGCTGGTGGCGGTGCTGATCTGGTCGATCAACACCATCGTCAGCAAGCTGTCTGCCGGCAGCATCGATCCTGCTGCCATCTCTTTTTACCGCTGGTTGCTGGCGCTGCTGGTACTCACGCCGTTCTGCCTGCCGGGCGTATGGCGCCATCGTCACACCATCAAAACCCAGCTGTGGCGCTTGCTGGTGCTGGGCCTGCTCGGCATGGTGCTGTACCAGAGCCTCGCCTATTATGCGGCACACAGCGTTTCGGCGGTGATGATGGGGATTCTCGGCGCCACCATTCCGCTGCTGACCATCCTGCTCAGCCTGGTGGTACTGCGCCTTGCGCCGACGCGCGGCATTCTGATTGGCGGCCTGTTGTCGTTTGCCGGGCTGGTGTGGCTGGTGAGCGCCGGCAACCCGGCACAGCTGCTGAGTCAGCGCCTCGGCAACGGCGAGCTGATGATGCTGGCGGCCTCAACCTCCTACGCGCTGTATGGCGTACTGACGAAGCGCTGGGCAATCCCGCTGCCAACGTGGCAAAGCCTGTATGTGCAAATCTTCTTCGGCGTGCTGTTGCTGCTGCCCGGCTTCTGGCACGCGCCGGAGGTGGCGCTGAACGCCGACAATATTCCGCTGGTGCTGTTCGCCGGGCTGTTTGCCTCGATTGTGGCGCCGTTCCTGTGGATCCTTGGCGTGCAGCGCCTCGGCGCCAGCACCACCAGTATTTTCATGAATGTAGTGCCGGTGTTTACCGCCCTTATTGCCGTGCTGTTCCTGCACGAACAGTTGCATGCTTACCACTGGATTGGCGGCGGTCTGACGCTGGTCGGGGTGATCCTGGCGCAGCGGCTGAAAACTCCGCTGCGTAAAGCGCGCGCGATGGCTCCGCCGATCAGCGAAAGCTAACCGTCACCCGCAGTCCGCCCAGCTGCGGGCTGCGGTCCAGCTGCAGCTGCGCGCCGTGCCAGGCACAGATATCCTGCACCAGCGCCAGTCCAATGCCCGCGCCGGGCTGGCTGGCGTGATCGAGCCGGCCAAACGGCTGCAGCGCCTGCCGCTGCTGATCCGCCGCGATGCCCGGCCCGCTGTCTTCAATCTCCAGCACCTTTTGCCGCAGCCGCGCGGTCACCGTGCCGCCGTGTGGCGTGTATTTGATGGCGTTGTCCAGCAGATTGGCGCACAGCTCGGCCAGCAACAGCGCATCGCCCTGCACCTGGCTCGCCGCCTGCTCTTCAAACCCCAGGTCGATCTGTTTACGCCGCGCCGCCGCATAACCGCTAAAACAGGCCTGCTGCACGATGTCGCTCAGGTTAACCTCACTGAAAGGCTTGTCTTCGCCATGGCGCGCCTTGATTTGCGCCAGCTGCAGCAGGCGATCGGTGAGCTGAACGGTGTCGTCCAGCGTGTGGCGCATGCCCTGCAGGCTTTCGCGCCACTGCTGCGGGTCGTCGCTGCTGAGCGCGACGCCGACCTGGGTTTTCAGGATGGTGAGCGGCGTGCGCAGCTGGTGCGACACATCGGCGCTAAAGCGCTCCTGCCGCGCCAGCAGCCCGCGCAGCCGCTCCAGATGGCGGTTGAAGGCGACGAACAGCGGCTGCAGTTCGGACCACGGCAGCAGCGACGGCCGCGGCGTCAGTTCGCCCCGCGCAC
>NZ_VOQX01000110.1:0-13169 GCF_016643525.1 Pantoea sp. Morm
TGGCACCCGGTGGAGAAGAAAAAACCGGGGCAGCGATCGCTATTTCTACCGCTGTGCCACTTGCCTATGCCACGCTTGCGGCACGCAAAAAGGCTATGGGTGAAATGAGTCAGACCAAGAGTGGGCTGATTGAAGATACGCTCATTGTCGCCATCGGCGCAGCGGTGGTCTTCTTTGCCACACGCCCAAAGCGTGTTTGAAGATAATCTTTATTCAAATGATGAGGCCGGGGAGCCATCATGAAGGGGGTTAGTAACGTCTCATGGCACACAGTTGCCGGTCACGCAATGCGATGTTCCCCTCAGCATCGGTGGCGATTTTTTGTAGGCGATGGTCAAGTAAAAATGCAAGCGGGTAGTCAAGTGAATCTAAATACCCAGCCAAAAACTCCTCCTTAACTGTTTCTGGCGCCTCCATGCCGCTGACGCGGCATTCAGAGGCAGGCTGCACACTACTCGCCCACCCCGGTATCAAATCCGATATCCTGCCCGGACAAGCTGCACTACTATGCTTATTTGAGATCGTGGCCAGCATGCACTGCTGTCTGAGGATTTTAAATAAATACCTCTGAGGGTGTATGACCGACAGCGAAGAAGCAGAGTTTAAGGATGTTTTGCTCATTATGATTAAGCGGTCCGTGGACTGGTATCGTGAGCAGGACTTTAGCCACATGAACGATGACGTGCGGCCAGCGCTGGAAAGTATATTCAGCCCGGGAGAAGGTTATGACCCCAGTGCCAGCGCCCAGATTGGCATTAATATGATAATGATTGGTCAGGTATGGCAAGATGAACGCTTCACGGCATTTGCCGACAGGGCTGCCCGGACGCCATGTAACAGGAGAACCATGGGTAAACTTCCCGAAAAAATTGCCCTGAGGCAGCTGCTGGATGAAGTCAGTGAAGTACTCAGAGAGCCCCGGTTTAATACGACTGAATAACCTGATTAAATCCGGCGCCATATGTTGCAGCACCGGATGACGGGGCATGGCCAGAACTTCATCCCGGAACTACGGCAATCTTAATCTGTACGAAATTTGTACTCATGCGACCCCCCTAGATGGTAACCTGAGTTTCAGTCTTCTCAGGCAGCGGGCTGACCGTCCTGATACACCTGTTTCACTGTAAGCATGCATTCGTTATCGGATACGACTTCAGCAGGGGGTCTGATGAGAATTAGTGAAAATGAAACTGACCAGGATATTTACCACGATGCCTGCTTTGCGGCCGGCATGTGCTGCCTGAAGCTTGCCAGCGAGGGCGGAGAAATTAACCGTGAGCGGCTGGCCATCGAGCTGATGCGGCTGCTGGGCGGCTTAATCGAGCAAAGAGAAGAGTGCCCCTCTTCTCTGATTTTTGCCATTGAGCAGTTGCGCGGCGAACCGGATGAAGAAGCAGGATAAGGTTCCCCGCTAAATCACGGCCGTCAGTCCTGTCCTTCCCGGACGGGCTCAATCAGCTCTCTGCCCTGATGGTGAATGTTACCCACCTTTCTGCTGACCGGATGCCAGGTAAACGCCTTTTCCGGCAGGGCGGCGTCATGGGCAATTTCTTCTGCCCGCGAGGGTGTCGTCTCCGGGCTGAGCCACTCACGGATGGCGTCAGGGGAAAGCACCAGCGGGCGCCTGTCGTGAATGTCGACCATGCCCCTGCTGCTGGCCGACGTTACAATCACAAACCCTTCTTTTCCGTGGTCCTGCCCGTAGGGCTGCCTGCCGATGGCCGCAAAAAACAGGGGCTGGTTATCTTTATGATAAATGCAGAACGGCTGCTTCTTATCACCTTCCTTCTTCCATTCGAACCAGGCGTCAGCGGGAACGATGGCGCGGCCGTGGTTCCACAGAGGTTTAAACATGCGGCCACTGGCCGCTGTTTCCCCGCGTGCGTTAATCAGCGGCTGCTTATCCCACCATTCCGGTCCGTACCCCCAGAAAACCGGGTCGAGGCGCAGGACGTCGTCCTGCTCGTTGAGGAGCAGCACGCGCGTGCCCGGCGCAACGTTAAACCGGCCGATGGGCTCCGGGTCGAACGTGATTTCGTCCGGCTTCAGGCCGAGCGCATCAAAATACTCATCACGGCTGCTGTACTGCGCAAATCGTCCGCACATAGTCACCTCCTGCAGTAAGGATAGCCGGGTATACTGACCTCAGGAGGATTTCACATGTCACAGAATTTAGCCGCACGCAGCCCGGAAGAACGGGCGAAGGTCAGCGTGGATCTGGCCGCATCAGGCGTGGCGTACAGAGAGCGCCTTAATCTGCCCGTTATCCCGGCCGAAGCTGAAAGGCAGCAGCCACAGGAGCTGCGCGAATACTTCAGGGAACGGCTCCAGTATTACCGCAATCTGGCCCTGCAGTACCCGCGGGGAACCGACCCGGTCTATCAGAAAGAACCAAAGGGGGAATGAAAGTAAATGTCCGTGCGGTATTTTTCAGAGACGCGAGCGCTTGCTCTGCCAGGCGACAAGGAGCAGGAGCGCCACCGCGCCGGACATTACGAGGTAGACCGCCCTGTGCGAGTCTGCGCGGCCAAGAAAATAGAAAAGGGTACTCAGCCCCGTTACGGCGAACAGCATGGCGGCTAAACCGACATTCACATAGCTGCCGAGGACTTTAAGGATCCATTCCTCAAATTTTTTTGCCGATGTCTGCTTTAACATGGTGTGAGCCTTAATGAAGCACGTTTGAGCCTGAATTTTAACCTTTTATGACGCGAACAAACAGGTGCGGAATGACGGAGGTTAACGTCCGGTTAATTCAGGCACGAGCCCCGGGCAGAGGCTCTTTTAACTTCCGATGTGATGAAGATAACGAGCCCAGCATAATGCCAGTCATTGCGAGCCGGGTAATATACAGCCCCGCTATCAGGATCACGCCGGTCAGCCCCGTCAGCTGGTTTGTTTCAAACCACTAGGTCATCAGATGAGCGCCCTCATCCAGCGCCGTGCGTAATCCAGCGGGCAGCCAGGACGACAGCAGTTGCGCGCCGCCGTCCAGTAATCCCGTCAGCTCATTAGCCATGGTTTCGTTATCCTGTTTTCAGTCAGTGGCGAATTTTTGCGAGGTCGTCATCCGACAGCCCGGTCAGTTCTCTCACCGATTCCAGCGGAATGCCTTTCTGCAGCAGGTTGCGGGCGACCTCCATTTTGCCTTCCTGACGCCCTTCCTGACGTCCTTTCTCCAGTCCCTTCTGCTCCAGCTGCTGTGCAATCGTCATCAGTTCGTCCTCATGCTGCGGCACTCTCTGCGCCAGGTTGCGTACGAAGGCTTCGGCGTCGTCGGTTTCGCCCGCCTGTACGAGGTAGTTTATCAGCGAAACCAGCTGCTGTCCCGTGAGGTGACCGGCCATCAGGGTGGCGGCCAGCCGGTCCAGCAGGTCAGCCAGGTCGCGCCGGTGGATGTGCTTCTGCAGCAGGGTCAGCGCGGCCATGCTGCGGTGATTCATGATCTCATCGTCCGGGATCACCGTGACGTCAACCAGCGGGAACGGCGCGCCGTAAAGGCGGCCGGCCAGCGCCGGGTCATCAAACTCCTGCAGCCAGTCGGTTGAGTACGGATACGGGCTGCGCTTCCCGGTGTAGAACAGCACCGGGATGACCAGCGGCAGCTTTTTATGCCCGGCGTCGAGGTGGCGCTGCATGGCGGCCACGGCGTAACGCATCAGGCGAAACGCCATGTGCCGGTCAGGCGTTGACTGGTGCTCGATCAGCACGTGGATGTAGCCGTCGCCGGCGGCGGTCTTCAGGCTGTAGAGCACGTCGCTGTAAAAGGCCCTCAGGCTCTCTTCGACAAAGCTGCCGGACTCGAGCTTAAGCGTACTGAGGTCGCAGACGGCGCGCAGCTCAGCCGGCAGATGCACTTCGATGAAATCACGGGCCGTCGCGGGATGCGTCAGAAAGGCTTTGAAGGTCGCATCATGTGGAACGGATGTCATTTTCATAGTGAGTCTTTAAAGCTCATATCAGGCCGACGCCGGTGCAGGCTTGGAGACCACTTTTTTTGCGGTGACTTTCCACGACACAAACATCAGAAAACCGATCCATAAGGCACCGCCAATACTGAAGGAAGGCAGCATGCACGCGAAAAGGACGGTATATATCGATAACAGAAAAATACGCGGAATATTCATAGGCACCTTACTTGTTAAAATCAGGGTCAGATTTTAATTCATTTAAACAGTGACTGAAAGCATCGTTGCACTCACATTATAAAGTAAGTGCCATACCGTAAATACGTCTGTTAGCTCAGAATAATATTAACATATTCATTTCCGGGTTCATTCAAAACGTTCTTCCCGGTCACTTAATTCACGCCGTTCGCTTTCTTTTTCCTGCTGAATGCTTTTGTCAAACTGTACCAGCACTCGACGGGCTGCTGTGGAGATATCAGTTCGTTCAGAAGACAGCAGTTCAGTCAGAAGGACGCGTTGTTCTTCCATTTTGGCTGACCAGCCGTCTGATGTTGCCCGGGGTCTGAACTTCTTCACCATTACTTCCAGCACTGCCTCGACGTCGTTACATCTTAACAGCATGGATTTGGCCAGTGTGGTCCAGGTATAAGCTCCATGGTCTTGTGAATAAGGCACCATAAACTCTGCAATAGAACTGAACCGCGTGTCCGGGTCCTTATCGCCCCACGCCAGAACCTCTTCAGCGTTCAGTTCGCGTTCTTCAAGCGGATGGTTATAAAGAGTGAGATACAAAGCTTTTGCAACGTCATCGTCTGTCTTACACTCTTCAGATGAAAGCAGGTTAAGCACGAGCGTCAGATTTTCACCGATCACTAATCTGAGCAGTTTATGCAGCTCGTTTGAGTAATAAATTTGATTTGAGCAAAAGAAAATAGACGCTGCAAATTGACAAAGTTTCTCATCAGAAGCACCTTTAAAAACCCGTTTAGCCAGCATCTCAAGATGATGAGACTGTTCATACCTTTTTATATTCGCAAAATGACGCAGCAGCGAGCAGATGAAATCTTGAGAATAGCTGATTATATTTTCCGAAGGCTTATAGTCTTTTGTGGAATTGTAGTTTATCCTCATGTCGAGAATATCGAGCACACAGTTAAGTCCATTTTTACAGGACTCAAACGTGCTTAATAAATCAATCAGTTCATCGTCACTGAGTATGGCATGTCTTTGCCCATTGGCGACGTCATAATAAAGTGATGCATCAGCTCCTTCCCGGGACAGATGTGATTTAATTCTTTTTACTGCATTCTGGTCTAATGGGACGGATAGCTGGAGTGCAGGGAAAATATTCAGGGTTAGCGGATTTTCAACCAAACCATCAAGTAATGCCTCGACCACAGCGCTGTCTTCACGCGAAAGGCCGGCAATTGCACCGCAGATAAATGCCAAATTCAGCCTGCCGAAGTCTGGCTCTGAGAGGATATCTTTTAACTTCCGGAGAATATAGTCGCCCCACTCACCTCTGCTGCCTATTCTTTCCGCAAAAACCCCCATGCGAACATTATTTCCCTTCTCCGCAAGGCACCGTGAAATGATTTCATCAACAATTTCTTCAGGCTTGGTTAATAACTCATCAGCAAGAATACGAGTTTTTTCCAGTGCGATTTCATACCCCTGCCTTTTGGTTTTACCATGTGATTCTCTCTCTTCCATGCCGTAAAACGCGTGCTCATTTGAAAATAACAGTAATTCAATTCTCCTTTCAAAAGTATCCGGGCTCGCGGCGGCTGCAAGCTCTCTGAGTTTCTCTTTTTCTTGAATGGCATTCTTCTCATCATCGAATTTTAACGCCACGGAAACTGCGCTCCAGACAACAGGAGAGGTTTGGTCATTCAAATTACTGATTATGATGTCGTGTAATTTCTGCCTCACGGATCCTATCCCGATATTCCAGAGCCCGCGCAGGTGTTTCATCAGCAGGTTTATTACGTCTGACTGCCAGTCCGGAAATTGTTTGACTGTCTCGTCTGAAAACCTTAATACGCCGGTGAACCATCTTTCACATTCATCGTAACCTTTGGGATAATAACCGTAATTTCTGACGCTGGAGCCGAAATCGAAGCCAAGATGAGAGACAAAGCCGCCGGTCTGAAGCATGCTTCCCATCAGCTTCAAGCTGATATCCCGTCGCGGATTTTCAATGCGTTCCTTTATGAAACTTATCCTCTGCCCGGGGGTGGCATGCGTCCCGGAGAGATGAGCATAAAAAAGACTGCTGAGAATATGCAGTACGGAATTGGTATTTTCTGACGGCTTCTCGCTCAGCGCAAAACGATAAAGCATGGAAGCGCAATCGTTAAAATACCTGCCTTCATAGGCCAGCGAACGAAGCAGGCGCGTGATGGTGATGAATGCAGGGTTTATGCGGGTGCAGAATGCTTTGTCCCTCTCCGCCATACGTCCGAGAAAAGCCAGTGTTTCGGATGGAACAATGGGCGCAAGATTGGAAATCATCGTGAAGCACTGGGTATACGCTGAGTGTTTCTCGACCGGCAAACCTGAAACATGAGTTTCGAGTACGCCATCAGGAGCAAGGAGAGTTGTGGCATAGGAACGGGCATCCGGTGAGCTGCTCAGATAGCCCAGGCGACGCGTGAATGAACTGAACATGCGGGGCGTCAGGACCGGATCGATGTGCGCGGCGATTTTTGCGTGCGAAATATTCTCCAGAGCCAGCTGGGCCAGCCCGTTCGCCACAGGGTGCGGAAGTACCGCCATCCATATACCCCGGGTCTGCGCAAGCCCCCTGCGCTTCAGTTCTTTTGCATTGCGCAGCAGAGCATCATATGTCACGCCGGACAGGCGGCTCAGGCAGTCGAGTTCCTCGCTGTCCCCCTGGTCAGCTTCGAACTGGAAAGAATAAACGAGGGACAGGGCTTCTGCACTTATCTGCATTCCCCCTTCTGCAGGCTGTCGCTGATTAAAAAGCCTGCTGAACAGCTCACCATTTTTTAATCTGGATATGTCGTCATCCCGGCCAACCGCCGACGCAAGGGCTATTGCAACGCGCGCATTTCCGCCGGAGAATTCGGCGATTTTATGAATGCTGTTCAGGCCGATGTGTTTGTAATTCGTTTTTATTAATTCTTTAATAAGCTCATCTGAACCTGCATCCATAATTATGACATCAGTGTTTTCAGGGATATC
The DNA here is from genome assembly GCF_016643525.1 of Pantoea sp. Morm. NCBI lineage: Bacteria > Pseudomonadati > Pseudomonadota > Gammaproteobacteria > Enterobacterales > Erwiniaceae > Pantoea > Pantoea sp. Morm. The sequence goes on from NZ_VOQX01000110.1 coordinate 7,116, forward strand.
TTCCCTTATGTCATACTCAATTGTCAGCAGGCTGACATGACCAGTCTCCCGTTTTAGTTGCTCCGTAAGCGTTCTGTGCAGGTCCGACCCACAGTTATCCACTATCAGGACTGCCCTGACGCCGCTTGTTAAAAGCTTTTCCAGCAATGCCGCAGGAGCGGGGTTCGGTCCTCGCGCAATATCGGTGTAAAACACCGATTCCTGTGAAAGCGGATCGAGCCCGGTATCGGGTTCAAAGAGGGCCTTGGCGAACCGGGTTTTACCGACCCCGGAAAGCCCCACCAGTCTTACCGATGCGCCTGCATTTCTCAGGCGGTTACGTACAGAGTCAATGACTCTTTCAGCGGTGACCTTTTCATCCTTGTTCAAACTGGCATCAGAAAATTTCACCTTTTCATCAATGATGTAGGCGGCATCGCTGTCCGGACCGGCCCAGTTACCGTACCCCGACCAGCCGTTATAATGCTTTCCCACATGCTCCCTCAGCCATAACGTCTGAGGGTCAGTTTTTTCCTTTAAAATAAAATCCTCAATCAGCAGATAGACCTGGTCTTTAAGATCGTCAGGCTTGCAGATGCTGTTATGGTCTTTATCAACCGGTACCAAACGGTCGGTGAGCCCTGCATCAGCACTGTCAGGTTTTACTATCCAGCCCTTCAGGCGTGTGTTCTTGGTTTCGCCGAGGCTGAGAGTGGGAGTTTTATTCTGACGCTCCCAGTCACGGAACCATATATTCAGCTCTCTCAGGTCCGGATTGTTTCTGGCCAAATAAAGGGATGCGGCTGAAGGAGTGAGCTTAATTAAGATTAATAACAGCCTGACAGGCAGCATATTCCCGATCGTGGATAAATCTGAGCCGGTATGCGGAGTGCCGATAAATCCGATGCCAGTTAATCTGGATAAAAATTGGTTTGCTTCATCTCTGAGATGTTTAAGATCCTCCGCTATTCTGATGACCTGCTTTATTATCAGCCCACCCATACTGTGCCCGATTAAAATTATTTCGCCGGTTTTCAACTCCTTTTTTATGAACAGGCTTTTGGCAATATTGGCTGCGCGGTCTTTAAAAGGCATCGCATCGTCAATAAAATAAGCCACTTTAGATTCATATTCAATCGACCAGACGCATACACCGGATTCATTTTCTGCCAGCCACGCTGGCCAGAAAACATTTTTGTCCCTGCCGCAGGACCATGTGTCTTTGTAATGTCCTCCCAGCCCGTGAATAAAGACGACGTGCTTTCCGGCCTCTCTGTCACCGGCCATGTGATGGATTTTTGACATGCAGTTCCCTCTTGTCTTACGGATGTGGTTGATCAGGCTGCCGTATGCGCGCCGGCCAGCAACGGAGAAGCGCATGCGCACTTCAGCGCAGAACTCTGTGGTGGTTTTTATTCTGCCCGTGCGCACGGCGCCGGAAGAGCGTCATGAACGCGTTTTCAGACATATTCTCTTGTTCGTGTATATATTCCATGCTAGCGCGTGGAGGTCGGTTTCACACTGTTTTTTCGCAGATCCGGAAAAGGTGAGAACCGGATCTTTACCGGCAGGCGGCGATTTTTCGCCCGAAACACTGCATATAGTGGCTGGTTCAGCTGCTCATGACACAACATACGGGACGCGTCAGGGAAGCACCGGCGGTAAACCGGCGCCTGACCCGCCGCGAAGGGCGCGCCACGCTTCCGGGAAAGTGCTATATTGGCCGGAAAGCGGATCCGGCGCCGAAGGTGATGCGGTAATTGCAATAGTTAATATTCGCAAGGATATAGTTATATGTGTAATTATATGACGATGGAAAGTTGCGGTAAATTATTAAAATTCATCAAGCCATATCAAAACAAAGGGCATTCTGCGTTGTGGATTAAACATAACCCTGTGCCTTCGTTCTATTCCGGCCGATTACATCCTGATGCCCCCCACGACTTTCATCCCGTGCTGGTGACCCCGTCGGGCCGTCCTCTGGCCATTCTTGATTTGAGTGATAACAAATGGAAAGCGTCAGGAATAACGCCAAATGTTTGTAACAATGATTCAAAGAAGAATGAACATAAGCTTCTTCACTCTCCGGAAGGTATTCCTGTAAAAGCAATGGAAGTGGCAGCGTTCATCGCTGCATTTGAAAAAGCAATTTTAGGCGTCTCTGTTCCCCAACCTGAGGCAGAAGAAATGTCTGACAAACATACCCCTCACCCTAGACGACCATTTTATAAGAAATAAAAAAGATTATAGGTAGGTAAACATGGGAATTGCCAAAGAGCATCTGTTCGACGTGCAGGAAGCGCGGTTTCTGGCATGGGCTGCTGAGAATCACCCGGACGTTGAAGAAGACACGCCGGAATGGGAGACCATCGGTCAATATTACAGTGACTGGCAGGACTTCCTCTATGAGCAGGCTCTGAATGATTACGAGCAGGAAATTTTTAGCGCTTCTTTAAACTCGGTTCGCAAACGTTGTAAGCACGGGTTTTCTGAACTGTACCTGATCCAAAATCTTGATTTTTTTAATCTCCCTGATGTTGTTCTAAGGATGGCCTGGGTTCACGCGATAAGTGGTATGGAAGCCTGTGTAATGTATAGCGCGCGTGCCCTGCTCAATTACGAACCGCATCTGAACCTGTTCCGTATTAATCATATGAAGATTGGATTGCGAGAGGCAAAACTCAAACATCTGAAAACAGCGGCTAGGCTCGAATTATCCTCTGAACCCAGTGCGCCAAAAGATGCCTATAAGCTCGCTGCACAGTCAATAGTCGGTGGAATGACCTTTCATAACGTGAGTCATATTCGTCGGTACTTCAATTGCATGTTACATGAGGCTCCGGACTGGCCTCTCGATGCACTGAGCGAGATTATTCAGACCCGTCACGACCTAGTTCACCGTAATGGTGTAACGGAATCAGACACCGAAGCACATATCAGCCGCGTGCAATTGATAGGTGCTCTTAATGTTGTCACTAGTTTCCTTGAACATTTCAGTGACACCATGGACAGAGAAACCGCAGGCTATTTTAATGAAAAAGATCATGATTTTTGACCCCAGACCGTTTCAGCAGCTATGGGGCATACAATGACGGCTCTCACAGCTTACGGACATCCTTTACACAACTCTTCTTTACCGGTGGCCATTGATTATCCCGCAGCCTTGGCGCTGCGCCAGATGGCCGCCCTCGTTGACGACATGCCTAAATACCTGCTGGCGCCGGAGGTCAGCGCCCTGCTCCACTTCATGCCCGACCTGCGCCGCAAGATGCTGTTCACCACGCTGTGGAACACCGGCGCACGCATCAGCGAGGCGCTGGCGCTGACGCGGGGGGACTTTCTGCTGCGGCAGCAGTACCCGTTCGTGCAGCTGGCCACGCTCAAGCAGCGGGAGGATAAGGCGGAGCACCGGGCCGGACGCCGCGCCGCCGGCGTCGTGCCCCACCGTCTGGTGCCGCTGTCCGACGCGCAGTACGTCACGCAACTGGAGATGATGATCGCCACCCTGCGCATACCCATTGAGCGCCGGAGCGAAAAGACGGGGCGCACGGAGCGGGTGCGGCTGTGGGATATCACCGACAGGACGGCGCGCACCTGGCTGAACGAGGCTACCGAAGCGGCGGCGTCAGAGGGTGTGACGTTTTCCGTTCCGGTTACCCTGCACACCTTCCGGCACAGCTACGCCATGCACATGCTCTACGCCGGCACGCCGCTCAAGGCGCTGCAGAGCCTGCTCGGCCACAAGAGCGCGAAGTCGACGGAGATTTATACGCGGGTGTTTGCGCTGGACGTGGCGGCCCGGCACCGGGTGCAGTTCCAGATGCCCGGATATGATGCTGTGAATTTATTAAAAGGAGTTAAAGGGTAACTCACTGTAAAATAGATATAAATACAAATTAGTGTATATACATAAGTATATACGTGAACATTATTTTGCATATACCTATGTATATACATTGACAGCGATCATCTATAAGTTAATATGCATATACTTTTGTATATACACGGTGGTGATTATGAAAAAGCCCTACATTATCTCTTTCGCTAACAGTAAAGGCGGTGTGGCCAAAACTACCAGCTGCATGTCTGTTGGTTGTTCATTAGCTTTGGCAGGCTATAAAACTCTGCTGATTGATTTAGATCATCAGGGAAATCTTAGTGATGATCTGGGACGTGGTGATGAGGATTACACCATCACGGACCTGTTTGCGGATCCTAAATTTGATATCAATAAGCTTATTTATTCAGCGATGGACGGTGATGACACGATTGCTAACCTAGATATCATACCTGCCGATATAACCCTTGCGGTTGAAGCCCGAAGTGCAGAAAGATTTCGCCATAGACTAAGCATTCTTGAAGAGGGTTTGAACAAGGTAAAAAATTCCTATGATTTCATCCTCATTGACCTTCGTCCTGCTATTGATTTGAGCATTGAAAACGCCCTGCTTATCACTGATAAAATTGTCATCCCTGTAGATATGGATAAACGTGCAGTTAAAGGCATTAAAGATTTATTTCAGGTGGTTCAGGAAGTGCGAAGAAATCAGCCTTTTGTATATACACTTGTAAAGACAAAAGTAAACGAATCTCACTCCAAGATGAAAAAATCCATTGAGGGACTGATCGAAGAAGCCGGATATGTTGTAGCCAAGACCGAAATACGTCAGAGCGAGCTTTTTAAACAGGCGACCGATGTTCATCGTCCTGTAATGTTCTTCGCGAGAAATGAGCGTCCTTACAGAGATTATAAAGCTTTCACTCAAGAACTCCTGGAGCAAATAGAGGGGGCCGAAATTGGCAAGAAGTGATCGCATAACCAAAGGGGTTACCCGAGTTGCAGAGAAGCGCAACATCACAACGGGCAGACAGATGAACCTACGGCTTACGGGGATGGATGATGATGCTCTTTCTATGCTAGTTGAGAAAATGCAGGAATTACTTCCTCAGAAAAACATTACCCGTTCAAGAGTTTTACGCGCAGCCTGTTATTTAGACGATGATAAAATTCTCCAGAAGCTTGCTAACTTATTGATTGAAAACACATGATAGGTGTATTTGTATATGCAAGTGCATATACAAAAATTTAACTGCTACGAGTTAGGAATGTTTTTTTATGACAGGTATGTATATGCTTATGTATATACATACCTTGCCGAAAAGTCTGACCATCTAAGTCATAAATGCATATGCAAAAACATATATGTTTGTATATACAAACGTATATGCAAAAATTCAATTAAGATCTTTTTTACCTGACGTGTGCAACAGGAATGTCATCCCATCGGGTAGTCCACGCAGGTGAAAGCATCTCACGCTTCATCTTCCACTCTGTACTTATTCCCTGACCTGCAAACCACACGTTACCCAGCCCTGACTGGTTAATACCATCGAGCACCTTCATGAGCTGTGCGCTGTTGGCCCGCGGCTGCGCGTCGTCAAAGAGGCTGAGCTGGCTGACTCCATTGGGAGTGAAGTCATCGAGCATAATGCCGGCCTTCATATAGCGCCGGTCATCAAGCCAGATGCGATCAAGGCTGCGCATGGCCACCTCAATGATGTCGCGCGTGTCCTGTGTGGGCAGCGGGAGTTTCTCACCGGCGCTGTTACCATAAAATACTTCGTTCACGGCGTGCGGTGACGTCCGGATGAAGACGCTGATTCGCCGGCAGAACTGACGTTCTCCGCGAAGTTTCTCTGCCGCGCGCGTGGCGTACTGGCACAGCGCCTGCTGCATGGCCACCTTTGAGGTGATGCGTTCACCAAAGGACCTGGAGCAGCAAATCTGCTGTTTGGCCGGAGGCAGTTCCTCGATCGGGATACAGGATTCGCCGTTCAGTTCGCGCACGGTTCTCTCCAGCACCACGTTAAAGTCTTTACGGATGAGGGCAGGGTGCGCGCGCGCCAGCTGCAGGGCGTTACTGATACCCATGACGTTCAGCCTTTTACCGATGCGCCGTCCTACGCCCCAGACTTCCTCCACGGGCTGGTTGGCCAGCAGCGTTTCGGTGCGTTTCGGATTGCCCGGCGTGAGCGCCAGCACGACGCGGAACTGCTTCCACTCCTTGCGCGGAC
>NZ_VOQX01000111.1:0-12793 GCF_016643525.1 Pantoea sp. Morm
CGTGTTCCGTAGATCTTTTTCTTAATCCGTTCGCGTTTCAGTAGCTGGAAAAAGCTTTCCGCAACCGCGTTGTCGTGACAGTTACCGCGACGACTCATGCTGCCTTCCAGACCGTGTGATTTCAGGAACGACTGCCACTCATGGCTCGTGTATTGACTGCCCTGATCAGAATGAACCAGTACCTGTTTTTGAGGATTACGCCTCCACACCGCCATTAATAATGCGTTCAGGACAATCTCTTTTGTCATCCGGGATTGCATGGACCAGCCGACAACTTTCCGGGAGAACAGGTCAACCACCACGGCCAGATACAGCCAGCCTTCGTGAGTTCGGATGTAGGTTATGTCCGTCACCCAACGCTCATCTGGTGAGTCCGGATTGAACTGCCGCTGGAGCATGTTCGGTACCACGATGCTGGCTTCGCCTTTACATGCCCGTGGGCTACGGTACCCAACCTGAGCTTTTATACCGGCACGCTTCATCAGCCGCCAGACCCGGTTCACTCCGCACTGCTGCCCGCTATCCCGCAGGTCCAGATGGATCTTGCGATAACCATAGACGCAGCCAGACGCAAGCCAGAACTGTTTGATCTGCCCGGTCAGCATCTGGTCTGCCTGGTGACGCTGTGAATGTGGCTGCTGAAGCCAGACATAAAATCCACTCGGATGGACGTCCAGAACCCGACAGAGCAAACGAACAGGCTAGCAACGGCGGTTGTCGCGGATAAAGGCGTACCTCAGTCGGACAGTTTTGCGAAGTACGCCGCGGCTTTTTTTAGTATGTCTCTCTCGTCGGTAACCCGCTTCAGCTCTTTCTGGAGTCGGCGGATCCCGGCCTGAGCATCTGACTGTTCTTTATTAGTGGATGAGTCCGGGCCGTACTTCTTTATCCAGGCGTAAAGACTGTGGGTGGTGATATCGAGACGTGTTGCAACGCTGGAAACAGAATGACCGCGATCAACAACCTGTTTGACTGCTTCGATTTTAAACTCTTCGGGATAACGCTTACCGCTCATGGGCACCTCTCTTTAAGCCATCTTAAATGACTCCGAGGTTTCTGTTAAAGCCGTGGCGATTCATATCCGGTTGCCACGCGAACCGGCACCACCTTACTTCAGTCCATTGAAGAAAAGCTCAGCATTATCTGTTTTAAGCTCGCCCGGGAATTTAGCGACCCGGACACTCGAAAAGCATTTCAACTGCGCGCTGATGTGCTTTCAGATCCCCTTACCGCAGACGAACTGTTCCCGCAGATAGCCGGTCTTGATGAACAGGAGCTGGTGCAGGGTGTTGGTTATATTTCGACATGGGTGGGAAAATCCAGGGCACAGCATTATTCCGCATGGTTTGGATTACCCAATCGCGGCCTGCAGGAAGTTTCCGATGTGGTGGACGAACTTTTTTCAGATAATCTGACCTGGTTGCAACGCCATATTGATGCGCGGCTGATTGCCCTGCCCGGCTGCCGTTACAAAATCGTTGATCTGTTTGCGATTGCCGGCGAAGCCAACAGCTATCCCAAACACTTTGCTTATTTCTTCCCTGAAGACGAAGGCGTCAAGTACGCGCCTCAAAAACGCACCATCGTGTTTGCAAATACGTATCTTAACCTCTTCGAACGCTTCGCCCGAACCCAAGCCTCTCTGCTCGGCTGGCAACAGAATGTTATTCCGGAAAGCAGCATCTGTGTCCGTCACCTGATTGCGTGGTTTAGAGGTCACGATTTGGGGCATTCCATTGTCATTGAAAAATCAGGTTCTGCAGCCTGAGCAAGCAGGACCGGTGGGGATCCATGGTCATCCACGAGGTGCTGGCTGACGTAATACAGTCAGCGACCTCTATGCCGGGGCGATCGTCTTTGCAAAACTCCGTGTCTGGTCTGTATCCGTTAATATGTTCATGAGTCGGGCATACTTACTGATTATCGTCGCTACGATTATATAGGTCAGTATGATGAGTAGGACCTCATCAGCTTTCCACCTCTTTTGCGGATTCAACAAGTCTGGAGCTGAATGCAGTATCTGTTGGCGGTGAATCAGCGCCAAGCTACATTTCACAGCCCGTAATGCTTGCTCATCGTGACCTTATAAGAGCTGGTGTCCATCCACCTGACCATCAGGTTAAAATCCTGTTCAAACCGTGATTAAGCAGTAAACCCCTTGGGAATTTCACATTGAAATTAACCAATAAAAACATTATAGATCAATAAATTAACTTTGAAATTCGCATGGGAATTTCATCCTGCTTTCAGACCCAGATACGTGAGATGCATGGCAGTTAAAGGGCAGGGGGCTTGCGGCATTTCACCCGCAGCCTGTTACCAGATCCCTGGTAAAAGCAGAACAAGAGGCAATAAATACATACAACCCGGTGTGTACAACTTTTTAGTAGATACATAAAAATGTTGCACAAAGCATTAATGAGTGTACACTGACGAAATTAATTGTCAGTGGAGCGGGTGATGAAAAGTAACTATGGTGGAGTGGATGAAACTGCGCGCAGAGCGAATGCTATGTTGCGCAGCATGAGTGATGACATTATCGATAAGCGCCAGGAATTCGGTCTCGATCAGTTCTATCAGACGTTCACACGTAATGCCGTGGCCAATCTGCCTAAGCTCAGCCGCCGTGCTGTTGAACAGGCCATTGAAGAAATGGAATCCAAAGGGCATGTGTTTGGCAAAAAGGATGCCGGGAATGCGAAACATTACGCGCTGACTGTTCAAGACGTTGTTGATATCTACGCTCACCGGAAGGTGCCAAAATACCGAGACATCCATAAGGGCGAAGGCCCGTTTGTGATCTTCGTCGTCAATCTCAAGGGTGGGGTGTCCAAAACGGTCAGTACCGTGACGCTTGCTCATGGATTACGCGTTCACCCTGACTTACTGCAGTATGATTTGCGTAATCTGGTTATCGATCTGGATCCGCAGGCATCCAGCACCATGTTCCTGAATCAGGCAAACAGCATAGGGTCGATTGTCGAAACCGCCGCTCAGGCCATGCTGAATGATCTTGATTCGCAACAGCTCAGAGAACAAATCATCAAGCCAACCATCATTCCGGGTGTGGATATTATTCCGGCTTCCATTGATGATGGATTTGTTGCCAGCCAGTGGGATCGCCTGGTTCAGGAACACCTGCCCGGCGTGTTACCTTCTGAAGTCCTGCGCCGAAACATTATCGACAGGGTAGGAAGCGACTATGATTTCATCTTCGTCGACACCGGGCCTCATCTTGACGCATTCATGCTTAATGCCATTGCGGCAAGCGATCTGCTTCTCACGCCAACACCGCCTGCGCAGGTGGACTTCCACTCAACCCTGAAATATCTCACCCGCTTACCCGATATGCTGGAGCAACTGGAAGAGGAGGGGATTACACCGCGTATAAAAGGAAATATCGGCTTCATGTCCAAGATGACGTCCAAACGTGATCATGAGATGACGCATGGGCTGGCCCGGGACGTGTTTACGTCTTACATCCTGGACGCCACACTTCCCCGACTGGATGGGTTTGAGCGCTGCGGGGAAACGTTCGACACCATCGTCAGTGCCGATCCACAGTCATATCCGGGCAGTTCAGAAGCGCTCAAAAATGCCAAACGTGAAGCCGAACGCTTTACTCAGGCCGTATTTAAACGGATTGAGTTCGTCAGAGGGATGCAATAATGAAAGAACTGAAGAAAATGGGACGTACTCTGGGTAACTCCAGCTTCAGCAAAATGCTGAGCGAAACGGAAAGTGCCCGTACTTTTACCCTTAAATCCGGTGTCACCGCGCGGTTTACGCTTACCAAGATTCTGCACGATGACATCGAAACGCAGACTTATGTGGATGCCACGATTAACGGCCGCGATCAGGCTTTTTTGACTGAAGAATCCGTCAGCGATATTTCACGCACCATTAAACTGCAGCAGTTCTTTCCGGCTATTGGCCGTGAGGTAGACGGGCGTATTGAAGTCCTGGACGGTTCACGCCGCAGGGCCGCGTGTCTCTACAGCGGTATGCCATTTGAAGTGTTAGTGACGAAAGATGAGCTGTCGCTTTCAGACGCCCGGCAGCTGGCCATCGACATTCAGACGGCAAAAGAGCATACACTGCGTGAACTGGGTAATCGCCTTAAGCTGATGTACCCGCAGCATATGAATCAGTCTGACATTGCTGTAGCGGAAGGGCTGTCGCCGGCAAAAGTCACGCGTGCTTTCCAGGCGGCGTCGGTACCCGATGAAATGATTGCGGTCTTTCCGTCCGTCGGCGAGCTCTCTATAAACGACTATAAGACCTTACTGGATATTGCAGAGAAAGCGGCGAGCAGGCAAATCAGTGTCCGGGAACTGGCAGCGGGCGTGCGTGAACGTATTGCGCATGATGCGCTCACTGAGCACGATGATCCGGCTGTTAAGGCAAAGATTATTAGTTACTTTCGTGCAGCCAGTGCTGAACCTAAGTCAACGCGTGATGCGAAAAAAGTCGTGACCGAAAAAATAGCGGAATTCGGCGATAAAAAGCAGTTTGCGCGGAAAAAAACGGATGCCGAAAAGCGCCTTGTGACGTATGAATTTTCGCGTCTTCCTGTGGCCTGGCAGGCAGAGCTGGATGATGCTGTGAAAGCCGTTATTGAAAAGATGCTCGCAAAATAATTTTCAATCCAGCGTGAAAAGAAGGGGAGTTACTCCAGTGAGTATCTCCCCTTTTTATTGGATACCCACCAAGAAATCTCTCTAACCTGCTGTTACATATCGCTAATTTGGAAAAATTTCAACCTGAAATTCCCATCACTGAACATACTGTTTATGTAGGGTTTTGCGTTCACAGATGACTCAACTGCTTAATCTGCCAGGCCCCTGAATCCTCAACGTTCAGCTTTTAGAGAATCATCGGTTAATCATACAAAAGTGGAAGGGCGAATCACAATGACCACTTTGATGGCGTAGCACCACTCATGACGCCATATGGTCTGTTAACTGGAACCGCTATTTGTTGTCCACGGCTTGACCAATAGGAGAAGGAATATTTGTAGCGTCTCAGCGTATATTTTATTTAAAAAACTTCTCCGATCGTTGTGGTGGCCGCGCTGATAACGTTACTTTCTATATCTTATGGGCATGTACAAAAAATATACAATTAAGTCTAATAAAATTAAGAATATCAATTATATACAATTAGTTAAAAGTAGAAAGCAATACTTTTTTCACATACCATTTTGTAGTCCCTAATATTTGGGATATGACATCAGAGCATAATTTTCGTTCCTCTTACGAGCAGATTACTGCTGAGCGATCGTATAAGAGAGAAAGTCTGATTAACCGTTACTGGGCGCAAAACAGCTGTCATACAATTTCAGAGAGGTTGAGCTGCCCCCAGTATTAGATACACCCTTCAGTTAGTAATGTCGGTTGGTTTTTCTTCATGTTTCCCGTTTCGCCAGCATGCTGCAAATTCAAACGGCGTCTGGTAATTCAGCGATGAATGAGGTCTGGACTCGTTATAGTCCTGCCGCCAGTCATTAATGATTCTCCGGGCATGGAGAATATCGCTGAACCAGTGCTCATTCAGGCATTCATCCCGAAAGCGTCCGTTGAAACTCTCAATAAATCCGTTCTGTGTCGGTTTACCGGGCTGAATAAGCCGCAGCTCCACGCAATGCTCAAAAGCCCACTGATCGAGCGCACGGCAGGTAAATTCCGGGCCCTGATCGGTTCTTATCGTTGCCGGATAGCCACGAAACAGCGCGATGCCGTCCAAAATAGGCGCGACCTGGACGCCTGAAATACCGAAAGCGGCGGTGATCGTCAGACACTCCTTCGTGAAATCATCCACGCAGGTCAGGCACTTAATCCGGCGGCCGCTGGCAAGTGCATCCATGACAAAATCCATCGACCATGTCAGGTTCGGCGCATCCGGGCGGAGAAGCGGAAGCCGCTCAGTCGCCAGCCCCTTACGGCGTCGCCTGCGTTTTACACCCAGACCGTTAAGGTGATAGATGCGGTAAACCCGCTTGTGGTTGACGTGAAGGCCCTCCCGACGCAATAACTGCCAGATGCGCCGGTAACCAAATCGGCGACGTTCAAGTGCCAGCTCTGTGATACGCAGAGATAGCTGCGCGTCAGCAGCCGGACGCTGAGCCGAATAACGGCAGGTTGAAAGGGACAGACCAGCCAGCCTGCAGGCACGGCGTTGCGACAGACCTGTTGTCTCGCACATGACTTCCACGGCTTCCCGCTTCTGGTCTGTCGTCAGAACTTTCGGCCCAGAGCCACCTGAAGCGCCTCCTTATCCAGCATGGCTTCAGCGAGCAGCTTCTTGAGGCGGGCGTTCTCTTCTTCAAGTGACTTGAGCCGCTTCACTTCGGGGACTTCCATGCCGCCAAACTTCTTGCGCCAGGTGTAGAAGGTAGCGTCTGAAATAGCATGCTTGCGGCAGAGTTCCCGGGCCGAAACCCCGGCTTCTGCCTCGCGGAGAATACTGATGATCTGTTCGTCGGAAAATCGCTTCTTCATGGGGATGTCCTCATGTGGCTTATGAAGACATTACTTACATCGCGGTGTATTAATCAACGGGGAGCAGGTCAAGGTCTCTCATAACTTTTCTTTTTTACCCCATAGCACCACAGTGCTTTCATCACTACATAAATACAGGCTGGTTGAGAGCGGTCTACAGTGACGTTTATCTGCAGCAGAAATCGGATGTAAATGATCCATTGATGATTGTGCTGGTATGCCTGTTAAGCAGAGAGCCCTTAGAGTTATCCACTTATCCACGCGATAGATCCCAATAAATTGATCCTAATGAGATCCTCTATAGATCCTAAAGAGATCCCCGATCGCCGCAGGCCGCACCAGCTCTGGTCTGTACAGGGGTCCGTATAAGCTATAGCAAGTAAAATATAAGCTATACAGAGATCACAATAAGCTATAGAAAGTAAAATATAAGCTGTAATTAGGAAAACACATAAGCTATAGTGAGTTTATCGCTCATTTCCCGTTTTGATTGTGGATAACTAATCTGATTGCCTGTCAGAGAGTTACTTCGATCATTGGCGAGTTGTTATCTAACAATTCACAATCCGGATCGGTTGATCATGCTCAACGATCCTCTGAAACGTGTGCAGGAACGCTTGTGGCCAGCGACAATCTTGACTTAGCAAAGCTTTTTGAAGAAAAAGACACGAAATCCGGGGAAATCGTAACCCTGACGCCGAATGCCAATAATACTGTGCAGCCGGTGGCACTGATGCGCCTGGGCGTATTTGTCCCTACGCTTAAGTCGTTAAAAAACAGCAAGAAAAACACATCTTCAACAACCGATGCGACCGAAGAATTGACGCGTCTGTCACTTGCAAAAGCGGAAGGCTATGAAAAGGTTGAGATAGTCGGCCCGCGGCTGGATATGGATAACGATTTTAAGACCTGGGTTGGGATCATCCATTCCTTTGCAAAGCACAAAGACAAGGTCATTGGCGACAAGGTACAGCTCTCATTTGTAGAGTTTGCCAAGCTCTGCGGCATCCCCTCAAGCCGCTCCTCAAAGCAGCTCAGAGAGCGTATCAGCCCGTCTCTGAAGCGTATTGCCAGCACCACCATCTCTTTCTCTTCAAAAAGCGGCGACGATGCAAAAGAATACATCACGCATCTGGTCCAGTCTGCTTTTTACGATACCAAAAAAGACATTGTTATCCTGCAGGCTGACCCAAAGCTTTTCGAGCTCTACGAGTTTGATCACAAGGTCTTACTGCAGCTCAAGGCGATCAACGCGCTTAAACGCCGTGAGTCCGCTCAGGCGCTCTATACTTACATTGAAAGCCTTCCCAAAAACCCGGCCCCTATCTCCCTGGCGCGCCTACGCGAAAGGTTGAATCTGCGTTCTCCTGTGTTTTCGCAGAACCAGACAGTGCGCCGTGCGATGGAGCAGCTCAAAGAGATTGGTTATCTGGACTATAGCGAAGTCCAGAAGGGACGCAGTGTCTACTTCCAGGTCCACAATCGCTATCCAAAGCTCAGAGCGCCCAAGACGGAACAACTGGAAGCACCGAAGGCAAAAACGAAAACAAAAGAGCCACTCGATCCGCAACTGCAGGAAAAGATTGAACTTCTGGATAAGCTCGGTATTTCTCTTCAGGATCTGGAAAAGATTTTTAAGTCTCAGTAGCACATAAGCTGTGATGAGTTGTTCTCTTCTCTGGAGAGCAAAGAATCAATGAGGCTGTAAGTACAGCCTTATACTAACTCGCTGTATTTTATAAATTTTATAAAAAATTTACTCACTACAGCTTAGGTTTGTGGCGCAAAAGACGCATTTTACTCCTTATAGCTTATATCTATGCGCTGAGGAGTAGGTGTTACTCACTATAGTTTATATAAGCCCTCCCACTGGAGATTGTTTCTCACTACAGTTTATAAAAACGCAAATTACCGTTTTTTTTGCTCACTACAGCTTATGCAGTGATGGCAAGCACCTGATTACTCACTACAGCTTATGACTAACAAGTCAGAGTCTTTCTTGCTTGTGTCTATCATTATGATTTTAAATGAATTATATGCTATTCTGGCTTAACAATTATAAAATATCGGAACTCACATCACCCCCTAAAGCTTATCTTTACTCACTATAGCTTATGATCATGCCAGAATAGTCACTCCTTATAGCTTATATAAGCTATAGAGAGTAAAAGCTCACGATAAACTGAAGTGGTAAACTAAAACTTGCCTTCGTCGTTATGGCTATTTTTTCACCTCTGACGCACTCTATAAGCTATCTCAGTTATAACTCATTGAACCAGACGATGAGATCCACACCTAGATCACTATGGATCGTGTAGGTGCTGCTGACGATGATCATACCCGCATCACCAAAGCCATAGTAAAGCTGACCACACAGGTTGCTTTTGACGAAGACGTTATCAAGCACCTGTTTGATACTGGCTATCTGGATGAAACCAGAAACGTTGTTGCCGGCAGAATTGCACTCAGATGTTATTACTTTACCGACGATGCCGGCATTGAAGTGGAAGCACCCCAAATTGCAGGCGAAAAGATAGAGCGTGGGCTCCAGCAACAGGGGCTGACCAGCCGCTCATACATGTTCCTGCTGACCTGGTATGAGCATCTTGTCTTTGACGAAGAGCAGACAGTCAACGGCGCTAAAATCTGGGCCAACAGACTTTATTATCAGTGCGATGTTCGTATCTACAACGGCAAAGGCCAGGTGTATGAGGATCGTTTAAGCAAACTCGGTATAGGTGCCAAAGGATTCCTTCCTTGGAACAAAGGCATGCATGTTGATCTCAGTGGCTGGCATCCTAATGAAATTCAGCTTACTGTGCAGAAATTCATCGTCCTGATAATTTCCCTCTATACGACACCGGTTGTCGGATTCTGCCCATCATAATCCCCGGGACCCCGCATTTCGCGGGTTTTTTACTTTACGCGCGCCAGATCTGATTATGCTGTGAAGTTACGCAGGTGGTAGAGGATCTTCAGCGCGCGGACATACAGCATGTCCCACTCCAGATAATCGCAAACGGGAACTACTTCAGGCAGCGGGAAACGTTTACTTTTCCACTTCTGGTTAAGGCTAACCACATTTGCCAGTGATGGCGCTAAGCCGCGAATCTCGGCTACTTTACGGCAGAGTTCACGGGCAGAACCCCCGGCTTCAGCCTCGCGAAGGATACTGACGATCTGTTCGTCGGAAAAACGCTTTTACATGAGGATGTCCTCATGTAGCTTGTGAAGCCATTATTAACATCGCGGTGTGTTAATCAACGGGGAGCCGGTCAATGCATTTAATGTGCTATTAAGATATTCTGGAGGGCGAAAGCAGAAGTTTTCTGTTAGCCCATTCAAGCTTGCTGAACTTATTGTATTTACAGAAAACTGTGTCTGGTATTACGTAAAATCATGATAAAAAATATCGTTAACAAATAGATTTATGATGTGTAATCAGGTACGGGATGCAACTTAAAACCGGACCGGTGTTCTTGGAATCGCATTATCATGCCGACGGGAATAGTTTTCATTCAATAACGTCCCTGTATACTGAGTTCTTTCGCTCACATATTCATATCGCTAAGGAAAAACTAATGTTTCCAACTTAAGATATTTGAAAAGTCTTTTTTCTGGAGCGGTCATGAAATCTAAGTTATTGGGTGCAATTCCGCATAGCTATGCCCCCTTCTTTCGCGGGCTTCACATTGCTATTGCACTACTTATTTTATCGCAGATTGTAAATTCCAACTTCATTGACGCAGAGTTGCTTTCCGACAGCAGTTTCGAAGGGATAATGACATGGATACACATTGTCTCAGGCTTTTTGCTGCTCTTGTTGGGCGTGGCACTGTTGGCATGGATGATCTCACAGAGAGGGTTCCGCTGGTACTACGCATGGGCCATGTTAGACTTCAGCGGCATCAGGCGCGACATCAAACTGATAAGTCAGTTCAAGCTGCCCGAAGCTTCCCGGGGTGGCATTGCAGCTGCTGTTCAGGGACTTGGTGTTCTTGCACTCATCGTTGTTGCAAGCTCCGGCGGAATTTGGTTTATTGCGGAAACATTTCTGAAAGCCTCATCTTATACAACTGAATACTATATAGATCTGCATAAATTTCTGACGACGTTCATCGAAATATATTTTTATGCGCACGGCCTGATGGGTTTATTGCATATGTTTCTGGCAAGAAAAAAAGCCATATCATAGTCCGTAAATAACAATTATGCGCGCGTCATGAGGCGCACAGAGTTTTCAATAAGAGGAGTGATCGTGATCCCTGGAGAAACTCATAAAATTTCACGCTCTGGCTGGCTCCGTGCCGCAGTATTGGGCGCCAATGATGGCATTGTTTCTACAGCCAGTCTCCTGACTGGCGTGGCAGCTGCCAACAGCTCAGCTCAGAATATTCTTCTCGCAGGTGTGGCCGGGCTGGTGGCAGGAGCGATGTCTATGGCAACAGGTGAATACGTCTCTGTTTCATCGCAGTCTGATACCGAACGCGCCGCCATTGCTGAAGAGCAGGCTGAACTGGAAAGCAACTTCCAGGCTGAAACTCACGAACTTGCCACCATTTACTTGCAACGTGGCCTCAGCAGGGAATTAGCGCATGACGTTGCCACTGCTTTGATGAAACATGACGCCCTTGATTCACATACCCGCGATGAGCTCGGCATCTCTGATATCTCAGCTGCGCGGCCACTTCAGGCTGCGCTGTTTTCTGCGGGTAGTTTTACCGTGGGGGCGGTAATTCCACTCGTTGTAGCACTGGCGTATCCCGGTATAGCTGGTATCGTTATATCAGCTCTACTGGCACTTATAGCTCTGGGGGCCGTTGCAGCCAGAGCCGGCGGAGCACCGGTGATGCGAAGCATTATACGAGTCAGTTTCTGGAGTACTCTTGCAATGGCGTTATCTGGTGTGACAGGCGCGTTGTTCGGGCACTTTGCCGGATAAGTTTTACTGTTCACTACTTCTTTTTTTGAGTCATACATAGATAATCATTCCTCTTCAGAGCGCGCGCAAACCCATAGACACCCGTAGTGATCGCGGCGGCTGAACTGGACCGCTAAATTTCTGGATATCCAGTAAAATCACCGGACACATCTGTTTAACTCTGCTGGGACTGAATCGCCACGGATAATCTAGACACTTCCGAGCCGTTGATAATACTGGTTTTCATATTCTGTCGGTGACATCTGATCGCTAGAACCATGCCGACGCTTACTGTTATAAAACATTTCGATGTAATCAAAAATATCGCTGCGGGCTTCTTCCCGCGTTCCGTAGATCTTTTTTTTATCCGTTCGCGTTTCAGCAACTGGAAAAAGCTTTCTGCAACCGCATTATCGTGGCAGTTACCGCGACGGCTCATGCTGCCCTCCAGGCCGTGTGATTTCAGGAACGACTGCCACTCATGGCTTGTGTACTGACTGCCCTGATCCGAATGAACCAGCACCTGTTTTTGGGGATTACGCCGCCATACAGCCATCAGCAGTGCGTTCAGGACAATGTCATTTGTCATCCGGGATTGCATGGACCAGCCGATAATTTTGCGTGAGAACAGATCAACAACCACGGCAAGATACAGCCAGCCTTCGTGTGTCCTGATATAGGTTATGTCGGTTACCCAACGCTCATCCGGAGCATCCGGATTAAACTGCCGCTGGAGCCTGTTGGGCGACACGATACTGACCTCGCCTTTACGTGCCCGCGGACTCCGGTATCCGACCTGAGCCTTTATCCCGACACGTTTCATCAGTCGCCAGACTCTGTTGACTCCGCACTGTTGCCCGCAGTCCCGCAGATCCAGATGGATCTTGCGATAACCATAGACGCATCCCGATTCCAGCCAGAACTGTTTAATCTGTCCTGTCAGTCTCAGGTCTGTCTGATGGCGCTGTGAATGCGGCTGCTGAAGCCAGGCGTAAAAGCCACTGGGATGAACATCCAGCACCCCACAGAGCAGGCGAACAGGCCAGCAACGGGCGTTGTCACGGATAAAGGCGTACCTCAGTCGGACAGCTTTGCGAAGTACGCCGCGGCTTTTTTTAATATGTCCCGTTCGTCAGTAACCCGCTTCAGCTCCTTCTGGAGTCGGCGGATCCCGGCCTGAGCATCTGACTGTTCTTTTTAGTGGATGAGTCCGGACCGTACTTCTTTATCCAGGCGTAAAGGCTGTGGGTGGTGATATCGAGACGTGTTGCAACGCTGGAAACAGAATGACCGCGACCAATAACCTGTTTGACTGCTTCAATTTTAAACTCTTCGGGATAACGTTTACCGCTCATGGGCACCTCTCTTTAAG
>NZ_VOQX01000112.1:0-12703 GCF_016643525.1 Pantoea sp. Morm
AATCCTCTCCCGTTTATCAGGACGTTTCAATTAGGTAAAGGTACATATGGGTAAAGCACTCGTCATCGTTGAGTCCCCGGCAAAGGCCAAAACAATCAATAAATACCTCGGTAATGACTACGTGGTGAAATCCAGCGTCGGTCATATCCGTGATTTGCCGACCAGTGGTTCAACGGCCCGTAAAAGTGCCGACGGGGAAAAGGCGAAAACCGGCAAGAAAGTAAAGAAAGATGAAAAGGCCGCGCTGGTTAATCGCATGGGCGTTGACCCGTGGCACGGCTGGGAAGCGGACTACCAGATTCTGCCCGGCAAGGAAAAAGTCGTCTCTGAACTGAAGAACCTGGCTGCCGATGCCGACCACATCTATCTCGCAACCGACCTTGACCGCGAAGGGGAAGCCATTGCCTGGCACCTGCGGGAAGTGATCGGCGGCGATGACAAACGCTTCAGCCGCGTGGTGTTTAACGAAATCACCAAAAATGCGATTCGTCAGGCGTTCGAGAAGCCGGGCGAACTGAATATTGAGCGCGTCAATGCGCAGCAGGCGCGTCGTTTTATGGACCGCGTGGTGGGCTATATGGTCTCGCCGCTGCTGTGGAAAAAAATTGCCCGTGGCCTGTCGGCCGGACGCGTGCAGTCGGTTGCCGTGCGCCTGGTGGTGGAGCGCGAGCGCGAAATCAAAGCCTTCGTACCGGAAGAGTACTGGGAAATTGACGCCGATCTGTCGACGCCGAAAGGCGATGCGCTGGCGGTCAGGGTGACGCATCAGGGCGACAAAGCGTTCCGCCCGGTGAACCGCGAGCAAACCGAAGCGGCCGTGGCCATCCTGGAAAAGGCGCGTTACGCCGTTCTGGATCGTGAAGACAAGCCGACCAGCAGCAAACCGTCGGCGCCGTTTATTACCTCGACGCTGCAGCAGGCGGCGAGCACCCGCCTTGGTTTTGGCGTGAAGAAAACCATGATGATGGCACAGCGTCTGTATGAAGCCGGTCACATCACCTATATGCGTACCGATTCCACCAACCTGAGTCAGGATGCGGTGGCGATGGCGCGTGGCTACGTGGAGAAAAAATTCGGTAAGAACTACCTGCCGGATGCGCCCAACACCTACGCCAGCAAAGAGAATTCACAGGAAGCGCACGAAGCGATTCGTCCTTCTGATGTCAACGTTGCCGCCGAGCAGCTGAAGGATATGGAAGCGGATGCGCAGAAGCTGTATCAGCTGATCTGGCGCCAGTTCGTGGCCTGCCAGATGGTGCCCGCGCAATATGATTCCACCACGCTGACTGTCGGCGCGGCAGATTTCAAACTGAAAGCGAAAGGGCGTACGCTGCGTTTCGACGGCTGGACCAAAGTGATGCCGGCGCTGCGTAAAAATGATGAGGATTTGACGCTGCCGCCAGTGAACGTGGGCGACACGCTGGATCTGAAATCCCTGCTGCCTGGCCAGCACTTTACCAAGCCGCCGGCGCGCTTCAGCGAAGCTTCGCTGGTGCGCGAGCTGGAGAAGCGTGGCATTGGCCGTCCGTCTACCTATGCTTCGATCATTTCCACCATTCAGGATCGCGGTTACGTGCGGGTGGAAAACCGCCGTTTCTACGCCGAGAAGATGGGTGAGATTGTTACCGATCGTCTGGAAGAGAACTTCCGTGAGCTGATGAATTATGATTTCACCGCGCACATGGAAGACAGTCTCGATCAGGTCGCGAATAACGAAGCGCAATGGAAAGCGGTGCTGGATTCATTCTTCAGTGATTTCAGCCAGCAGCTGGAGCAGGCGGAGAAAGATCCGGAAGAGGGCGGCATGCAGCCGAACCAGATGGTGCTGACCTCCATCGACTGCCCAACCTGCGGACGCAAAATGGGGATTCGCACCGCCAGCACCGGCGTGTTCCTCGGCTGTTCCGGTTATGCACTGCCGCCGAAAGAGCGCTGCAAGCAGACCATTAACCTGATCCCGGAAAACGAAGTGCTTAACGTGCTGGAAGGCGATGATGCCGAAACCAACGCGCTGCGCGCCCGTCGTCGCTGCCAGAAGTGCGGCACCGCGATGGACAGCTACCTGATCGACAACGGCCGTAAACTGCACGTCTGTGGTAATAACCCGGAGTGTGACGGTTATGAAATCGAGCAGGGTGAATTCCGTATCAAAGGTTATGACGGTCCGATTGTTGAGTGCGAAAAATGTGGCTCTGAAATGCACCTGAAGATGGGGCGTTTTGGTAAGTACATGGCCTGTACTAACGACGAGTGTAAAAATACCCGTAAGATTCTGCGCAACGGCGAAGTCGCGCCGCCGAAAGAAGATCCGGTACCGCTGCCGGAGCTGCCGTGCGAGAAATCGGATGCGTATTTTGTGCTGCGTGACGGAGCTGCGGGCGTGTTCCTGGCCGCTAACACCTTCCCGAAATCTCGTGAAACCCGTGCGCCGCTGGTGGAAGAGCTGCAGCGCTTTGCTGACCGTCTGCCGGAGAAACTGAAATATCTGGCCGAAGCGCCAGCAGTGGATCCGGAAGGCAATAAAACGCTGGTGCGTTTTAGCCGTAAGACCAAACAACAGTATGTTGCCTCAGAAAAAGAGGGCAAAGCGACCGGCTGGTCGGTTTTCTATATCGACGGTAAGTGGCAGGAAGCGAAGAAGTAATCTCCCTGAAGGCCAGCGTTCGCTGGCCTTTTTCCCATCCTTATAGCTAATCGTTCTACATTCTTACGTTAACTGATATAGTAGTTATAGCTTATTGCATTTTGCTGACTCGCTTTCCCTCATTATTACGCCATCAGGGCGGATACACGCCTGCAGGGAATGCACCTCTGTCGCTATCGGGAAGATATAACTATGAAATTGCAGCAGTTGCGTTACATCGTTGAAGTCGTTAACCACAACCTCAATGTCTCCTCCACGGCAGAGGGGCTGTATACCTCGCAACCGGGCATCAGTAAGCAGGTGCGCATGCTGGAAGATGAGCTGGGCGTGCAGATTTTTGCCCGCAGCGGCAAACATCTGACGCAGGTGACGCCAGCGGGTGAAGAGATTATCCGTATTGCGCGCGAAGTTTTGTCCAAAGTGGATGCGATCAAATCGGTTGCCGGTGAACACACCTGGCCAGATAAAGGATCGCTGTACGTGGCCACGACCCACACTCAGGCGCGTTATGCACTGCCTGGCGTAATCAAAGGCTTTATCGAACGCTATCCGCGCGTTTCCCTGCATATGCATCAGGGCTCGCCCACACAAATTGCTGAGGCGGTCTCCAAAGGCAATGCCGATTTCGCCATTGCCACCGAAGCGTTGCACCTGTACGACGACTTGATTATGCTGCCGTGCTATCACTGGAACCGCGCCATTGTGGTCACGCCGGATCATCCGCTGGCGGGGAAATCCAATGTGTCGATTGAGGAGCTGGCTGATTTCCCGCTGGTAACTTACACCTTCGGTTTTACCGGCCGCTCAGAACTGGATACTGCGTTTAACCGTGCCGGTTTAACGCCGCGTATTGTTTTTACCGCAACCGATGCCGACGTGATCAAAACCTATGTGCGTTTAGGCCTGGGGGTTGGGGTGATTGCCAGCATGGCGGTGGACCCGGTTTCCGATCCGGATTTGGTGCGCATTGAAGCTTCAGAAATCTTCACCAATAGCACCACCAAGATTGGTTTCCGGCGCAGCACCTTCCTGCGCAGCTATATGTATGATTTCATTCAGCGCTTCGCACCGCATCTGACGCGAGACGTGGTGGACGCCGCTGTGGCGCTGCGCTCAAACGAAGATATCGAAGCGATGTTCCGCGATATCAAGCTTCCTTTCAGGTAATCACCTAACTCATTATTTTTGCGGGATGTCCAGCGACTTCCCGCACACCTCCCGCCGCTTAGCACCAGCAGAACCTCAAAAAATTCCATTATTTTTTTGTAAATGAAACATGCGTCACATGTTTTTTCATTGTTATTTATTAAATGCGAATCAGTACACAATTTTTACTTTGCCGCTTTGCGGACTGCCAGGAATATTCCCATACTCCAGTTAAGAGCTGATGAGAAAGGGCTTTTTAACTGGCTCGTTAAATTAAACTCAAATTTAGAGTGGATCTAATTTTGGTTTAAGCCAAATTTACAATGTAACTATTAAATTAATAGTTTGCAGCGTGCTTAAATTTATCTCATCAGTCTTGGCGGTTTTGATAAATAGCGTTAATCGTTGTGCTCAATAAAAATAACTGGATTTTTGGACTTAACAAGTTTAGGATTCGTCCTAAATCTTCATCGTTGTTATCAATCGTTTTATTGAGAGTGATTATCAAAAACTATGACTACGAGATTAACTGTACAACCGGACTTCCGGGCTAAAAGCACTAAGGTAGAGCGTTCAGGTAACATCCGTCGCAAAGCCTGGTTGACTGTCTTCGCTGCTTCAGCACTGTTCTGGGTAGTGGTGGCGTTAATGATTTGGCGTATGTGGGGTTAAGCCATGTGGGCAAATACACTCAGTCGTAAATATCCGGTCGCTGCGCGTCAGCCTAAAGCACCGGTGTGCAAAGCCAAAGACGCGCCTGCTGAACCGCAAGTGGCAATCCCGGCTTCATGGGAACTGAGTGAACAGCAGCGCAGCTTTATTGAATCATTCATGGATCCGAAGTCTAAATAACGCAGTCTGCGTCCAATTCTTATTAAGACATACTGTCGCGCATTTTACCGGACTCTCCGGTGGGCACGTTAAAAGCCCGTCCTTTAACACTCAGCATCTAAAAAAACGGTGTCATCAGTACAACGCTGAAGACGATGGCTTTTTGTTGCCCGCGATCCGGGAGGAGTGACAGATGAATACCACAACTTTTTCATGGCTCAGCGTTTATGCCTTCTCAATGGCCTTTTGGGCTGCGGCCGTCTGGGCCGTGCTGTAATTCGCTAATCCTGCCAGTTAACGCTTTCTGAATGCCCTGACACTAGTCAGGGCATTTTTCGTTGCGGTTTTGTGTGTCAATTCGTGTTGTTATCAAAACGTTAACGAAAATGTGGTCTATCTTTAAGCTAAACCTTGCACTCTCTGAGGTTTAGCAGAAGAGCCCATAAAAGGAGGAGTTATGTCGTTAACGTTACGTGAGCAGAGTCAGGATGCGCTGGAAGTAGGGGCAAAAAAATATCATTACTACAGTTTGCCGAAAGCCGCTCAGCAGGTCGGTGACATCGATCGCTTACCAAAATCCCTCAAGGTTCTGCTGGAAAACCTGCTGCGCTGGCAGGATGAAGATTCCGTAACGGCAGCAGATATTCAGGCGCTGGTGGCGTGGCAGCAAACTGCACATGCCGATCGCGAAATTGCTTATCGTCCGGCGCGCGTATTAATGCAGGATTTCACCGGCGTACCGGCCGTGGTTGACCTGGCGGCGATGCGTGAAGCCGTTAAGCGGCTGGACGGTGATGTGGCGAAAGTTAACCCGTTGTCACCGGTCGATCTGGTGATTGACCACTCGGTCACGGTCGACCATTTTGGCGATGACGATGCGTTTGAAGAAAACGTGCGCCTGGAGATGGAACGCAACCACGAACGCTACGTTTTCCTGCGCTGGGGGCAAAAAGCCTTTAACCGTTTCCGCGTCGTGCCGCCGGGCACCGGTATCTGTCATCAGGTCAATCTGGAGTACCTCGGTAAAGCCATCTGGCATGAAACGCTGGACGGCAAAGAAGTAGCTTATCCGGATACGCTGGTCGGTACCGATTCCCATACCACCATGATTAACGCCCTGGGCGTGCTTGGCTGGGGCGTGGGCGGCATTGAAGCTGAGGCCGCCATGCTGGGCCAGCCGGTTTCAATGCTGATTCCCGATGTGGTGGGTTTCAAGCTGACCGGCAAACTGCGTCCCGGTATCACCGCCACCGACCTGGTATTAACCGTGACGCAGATGCTGCGCAAGCACGGGGTGGTCGGTAAGTTTGTCGAATTCTACGGTGACGGATTGGCCGATCTGCCGCTGGCGGATCGCGCAACCATCGCCAACATGGCGCCAGAATATGGCGCAACCTGCGGTTTCTTCCCGATTGATGAAGTAACGCTCAGCTACATGACGCTCACCGGGCGCGATGCGCAGCAGGTTGAGCTGGTGGAAGCCTATGCAAAACAGCAGGGGCTGTGGCGTAAACCGGGCGATGAACCCATCTTCACCAGCACGCTGGCGCTGGATATGGCTGAAGTAGAATCGAGCCTCGCCGGTCCGAAGCGTCCGCAGGATCGCGTCTCCCTCGGCGACGTACCGGCGGCCTTTGACGCCAGTAACGAGCTGGAAGTGAATCACGCGCAGAAGCCGCACAAAACGGTCAGCTATCTGGACAGTGAAACCGGCGACCGCATCCAGCTGGATGATGGCGCCGTGGTGATCTCCGCGATTACGTCCTGTACCAACACCTCGAACCCCAGCGTCTTAATGGCGGCTGGCCTGCTGGCGAAAAAAGCCGTCGAGCGCGGGCTGATGCGCAAACCCTGGGTAAAAGCCTCGCTGGCTCCGGGATCAAAAGTGGTGTCTGATTATCTCGCCGTGGCGCAGCTGACCCCGTATCTTGATGAGCTGGGCTTTAACCTGGTGGGTTACGGCTGCACCACCTGCATCGGTAACTCCGGCCCGCTGCCGGATGAGATAGAAAGCGCGATCAAAGAGGGCGATTTGACGGTGGGTGCCGTGTTGTCCGGTAACCGCAACTTCGAAGGGCGTATCCATCCGCTGGTAAAAACCAACTGGCTGGCGTCTCCGCCGCTGGTGGTGGCGTATGCGCTGGCGGGCAACATGAAGATCAACCTGCAGACTGACCCGATCGGTCAGGATCAGCAGGGCAATGACGTCTATCTGAAGGATATCTGGCCATCGCCGGAAGAGATTGCCGCATCGGTGCAGAAAGTTACCAGCGACATGTTCCATAAAGAGTACGCCGAGGTGTTCGACGGCACGCCCGAGTGGCAGCAGATCAAAGTCAGCGAAGCCGCCACCTATGACTGGGACGAAGGCTCAACCTATATTCGTCTGTCACCGTTCTTTGACGATATGGAAAAAACGCCGCAGCCGGTGCAGGACATTCACGGCGCGCGCATCCTGGCGATGCTCGGTGATTCGGTGACGACCGACCATATCTCCCCGGCTGGCAGCATTAAAGCGGAGAGTCCGGCGGGGCGTTATCTGCTGGCGCACGGCGTTGAGCGTAATGACTTCAACTCGTATGGCTCACGACGCGGTAACCACGAAGTCATGATGCGCGGTACTTTCGCCAACATCCGTATTCGCAACGAAATGGTGCCTGGCGTCGAGGGCGGTTATACCCGACACTATCCGAGCCAGGAACAGCTGGCCATCTATGATGCGGCGATGAAGTATCAGGAGGAGGGCGTGCCGCTGGCGGTGATCGCCGGGAAAGAGTACGGCTCCGGCTCCAGCCGCGACTGGGCGGCAAAAGGTCCGCGCCTGCAGGGCGTGCGCGTGGTGATTGCCGAATCGTTCGAGCGTATTCACCGCTCTAACCTGATCGGCATGGGCATTTTACCGCTGGAGTTCCCGGCGGGCGTGACGCGTAAGACGCTACAGCTGACCGGGGAAGAGCGTATCGATGTGGCAAATCTGGCGCAGCTGCAGCCCGGCTGCAGCGTCCTGGTGACGCTGACGCGGGCTGACGGCAGTCAGCAGACGCTGGATACTCGTTGTCGTATCGATACCGGTAATGAGCTGACCTATTACCAGAACGACGGCATCCTGCATTATGTGATACGCAATATGCTCAACTAAAAAACAAAGCCGGGCATGCATGCCCGGCTTTATTATTGACGCTGACAGCGTGTGTCACTGAAGCGCTTTGCAAGTGCGCGCACCGCCGCATTACGATTTCGGCAGCAGATGTCCCATCTTCTCGGCTTTCGTATCGAGATAGTGCGCATTTTTCGGGTTACGGCCAACGATCAGCGGCACGCGCTCAACGATATTGATACCCGCTTCTGACAGGATCTCGACTTTGCGCGGATTGTTGGTCAGCAAACGCACTTCATTGATGCCCAGCAGTTTAAACATGTCGGCGCACAGGGTGAAGTCACGCTCATCGGCGGCAAAGCCCAGCTGATGGTTCGCTTCCACCGTGTCGTAGCCTTTGTCCTGCAACGCATAGGCGCGAATTTTGTTCAGCAGCCCGATGTTACGGCCTTCCTGACGATGGTACAGCAGCACGCCGCGTCCTTCTTCCGCAATGGCGGTCAGCGCTGCCTCCAGCTGGAAGCCGCAGTCGCAGCGCAGGCTGAACAGCGCATCGCCGGTGAGACATTCGGAGTGGACGCGCGCCAGCACCGGATTGTGATCGCTAATATCACCATAAACCAGCGCGACGTGGTCGTGGCCGGTTGCCAGTTCTTCAAAACCAACCATCAGGAAATCTCCCCATGGCGTGGGCAGTTTGGCTTCTGCTACCCGTTTCAGCTGCATGTGACTCTCCAGAACCTTCAGAGGATGCGCTATCATCATGATAACGCACGGGCCCGACTGGCCCGACGAAACTGCCGATATTGTGCCATAACCTGAACCAGGGCCGCTAATCAGTCAGAGTGATTGTAGTGATAAAGCACAATTATCTAAGCCGCAACGGGTATGTTATTCTTTTTTCACCTAAAGTTATGCAATACGCCTGTCAGGTCGGGAAACAATAAAGGGACGAGATGTTAAAAATTGTGCAACGCACCACGCTGGGCGCGTTTTTATTACTGCTGATGCCGCTGGGCGTATGGCTTTCCGGCTGGCAGTGGCAACCGGGGGAGAGCGGGCATCTGTTGCGCGTGCTGTTCTGGATCACCGAAACCGTCACCAGTCCGTGGGGCACGCTGACCAGCCTGATTCTGAGCGGCTGGGTATTGTGGTGCCTGCGCTTTCGCCTCCGGCCGGCCATTCTGTTGTTGATTATCATGAACGGCGCGATTCTTGCTGGTCAGTCGACCAAAACTTTTATCAAAGAGCAAGTGCAGGAGCCGCGGCCGTATGTGGTCTGGCTTGAGCACAGCCACGGCGTCAACGAACAGCAGTTTTATCAGCTGAAACGGCAGCAGCGCGGCGAAATGGTGTCCGCCTTGCTCGCCAATGATACAAAGCTGCCCGCCTGGTTAAAAAATCACTGGGCGTTTGAAACGGGCTTTGCTTTTCCGTCTGGCCACACCATGTTTGCCGCCAGCTGGGCGCTGCTGGTGATTGGCCTGTTATGGCCGCGCCGGCATATTGTTACGGTGGTGGTGCTGTTTGTCTGGGCTACGCTGGTCATGGGCAGCCGGCTGGTACTGGGCATGCACTGGCCGCGCGATCTGGTGGTCGCGACGCTGATCTCGTGGCTGCTGGTGACGCTGGCAACCTGGCTGGCACAGCGCTTTTGTGGCCCGCTCAGCGTGCCGCCGGAAGAGCAGCGTGAGATTGCCGGGCGCGATGACGGATTGTAATTTCTCCCTTTGCCCCCATATGATTGATTGTACTTGCAGAAAGGGCACTAACTGCTGCGCGGATAAGCAGCAACAGCGGCACTTTTTTGGCATACTCTACCGGATAACCTCACGACAGGACGCATTGTGAAATATTTGCTGATTTTTCTCGTGGTTTTGGTCATTTTCATCATCTCCGTTACGCTCGGAGCGCATAATGACCAGATTGTCACCTTCAACTATCTGCTGGCGCAGGGCGAATTCCGCATTTCAACCTTGCTGGCCTGCCTGTTTGGTGCCGGATTTTTGCTGGGCTGGGCGATCTGTGGCCTATTCTGGCTGCGCATTCGTGTTTCGCTGGCGCATGCACAGCGTAAACTGAAGCGCATGCAGGCGCAAAATGAACAATCTGCTGCGGTAAATAGCACCTCCACTGCAGTGCGTCGGGATTAATGTTCGATGCTTGAATTGCTGTTTCTGCTTCTTCCTGTCGCGGCGGCGTACGGCTGGTATATGGGCCGCCGCAGTGCGCAACAGGATAAGCAACAGGAAGCTAACCGTCTGTCACGTGAATACGTGGCTGGGGTTAACTTTCTCCTTTCTAATCAGCAGGATAAAGCGGTCGATCTGTTCCTCGATATGTTGAAAGAGGACAGCGGCACCGTTGAAGCCCACCTGACGCTCGGTAACCTGTTCCGTTCGCGCGGCGAAGTCGACCGCGCCATCCGCATCCACCAGTCGTTAATGGAAAGCGCGTCGCTTACTTACGATCAGCGTTTGCTGGCCATTCAGCAGCTGGGACGCGACTATATGGCCGCCGGCTTGTACGATCGCGCCGAAGACATGTTCAGTCAGCTGATCGATGAAACCGATTTTCGTATCAGCGCGCTGCAGCAACTGCTGCTGATTCATCAGGCGACCAGCGACTGGCAGAAAGCCATCGAAGTGGCGGAGCGGCTGGTAAAACTCGGCAAAGATAAGCAAAAGGGCGAAATCGCCCATTTTTACTGCGAGCTGGCACTGCAGGCGCTGAGCAGTGACGACCTCGATCGTGCCATGAGCCTGTTGAAAAAGGGTGAAGCGGCCGACCACCAAAGCGCGCGCGTTTCCATCATGATGGGACGTATCCTGATGGAGCAGGGCGAATACGCGAAAGCGGCGCAGCGACTGCAGCGCGTGCTGGAACAGGACAAAGAACTGGTGAGCGAAACGCTGCCGATGCTGGAAACCTGCTATCAGCGGCTGGAGCAGCCTGACAGCTGGGCGCAGTTCCTGCAACGCTGCGTTGAAGAGAACACCGGGGCCGCGGCGGAACTCTATCTGGCGGACATTCTGGAGCAGCAGCAGGGGCCGGAAGCGGCGCAGCTCTACATTAACCGTCAGCTGCAGCGTCATCCCACCATGCGTGTGTTCCATCGTCTGATGGATTTCCACCTGCACGAGGCGGAAGATGGCCGCGC
The DNA here is from genome assembly GCF_016643525.1 of Pantoea sp. Morm. Lineage (NCBI taxonomy): Bacteria > Pseudomonadati > Pseudomonadota > Gammaproteobacteria > Enterobacterales > Erwiniaceae > Pantoea > Pantoea sp. Morm. The sequence continues at coordinate 10,879 of NZ_VOQX01000112.1, forward strand.
CAAAGAGAGTCTGATGGTGCTGCGCGACATGGTTGGCGAACAGATTCGCACTAAACCGCGCTACCGCTGCCAGAAGTGTGGCTTCACCGCGCACGCCCTCTACTGGCACTGCCCATCGTGCCGCGCCTGGTCTTCCGTTAAACCGATTCGCGGACTCGACGGCCAGTAAGCTGGCCGCGTTCGGTGATTATTTACAGCGCATAGTAGTTACAACATACTAATAGAGAAATTATCATCCACGCTTCAGCACTGTGCATCACCTTGTCAATCAGCAAGGCAATCGCCGTCGTAACGTTGTCGTGACCGGGTTGCACGGGTAGAATGCTTGCCGTTTGTCCATCGCGCCTGCGGGTGCCAGCCTCTGAGGAAACGTTATGCCTGTTACTCACTCACCGATTCTGGTGGCACTCGACTATCATGATCTCAATAGCGCACTGCAGTTCGTTGACCGTATCGATCCGGGCCAGTGCCGTCTGAAAGTGGGTAAAGAGATGTTTACCCTGTTTGGACCGTCCCTGGTGAAGACGTTGCAGGCGCGCGGTTTTGAGGTATTCCTCGATCTCAAATTTCATGACATCCCGAACACGACGGCGCATGCGGTCGCGGCGGCAGCGGATCTCGGTGTGTGGATGGTCAACGTGCATGCCAGCGGCGGGGCGCGGATGATGAATGCGGCGCGCGAAGCGCTGCTGCCGTTTGGCAGTGATGCGCCCTTGCTGATTGCGGTTACGGTGCTGACCAGCATGGACGAAGACGATCTTGAAGGTCTTGGCATCACCTTATCGCCGGCGCAGCAGGCTGAGCGTCTGGCACGGCTGACGCGCGAGTGTGGTCTTGATGGTGTGGTGTGCTCGGCGCAGGAAGCCGCGCACTTTAAACAGGTTATCGGGCAGGATTTCGCGCTGGTCACGCCGGGTATTCGCCCGGCGGGTAGCGAGGCCGGCGATCAGCGCCGCATCATGACGCCGCAGCAGGCACAACAGGCCGGCGTGGATTACATGGTGATTGGGCGACCGATCACCCAATCTGCCGATCCGGCGCAGACGCTGCAGCAAATCCTGCACAGTTTACAGGAGGGCTAATGGCTCAGGACAATCCGCTGGTTTACTCCACCGAAACCGGCCGTATTACACATAGCGAAGAGAAACCGCAGCGGCCGAAAGGCGATGGCATCGTGCGCATTCAGCGCCAGACCAGCGGGCGTAAAGGTAAAGGCGTGTGCCTGATTACCGGCATCGATCTCGATGATGACGCGCTGGCAAAGCTGGCGGCCGAGCTTAAGAAGAAGTGCGGCTGCGGCGGGGCGCTGAAAGAGGGCGTGATTGAGATTCAGGGCGATAAGCGCGATTTGCTTAAAACGCTGCTGGAAGCCAAAGGCATGAAGGTTAAACTGGCGGGCGGTTAATGAAAGCGGGCCACGCAAGGTGGCCCGATGTGACGTAGATGCGCTGCGTAGCCTGCTACAATATTATTATTAATCAACCTGATGGCCAATAATGCCGCCCACCGCAGCGCCACCGACGGTACCCAGCGCGCTGCCGTTGGTGAGCACCGATCCACCAATAGCACCGGCACCGGCGCCAATCGCCGTGTTGCGGTCACGCTTTGACCAGTTGGAACAGCCGCTCAGGGCCACCACTAACGTCGTTGCCAGCACGGCAACCGTCACGCGTTTCATTGTTGTAGTCATGGACATCTCCTTGATGGTTTGCTCAGAGGCAACTCGTTAAGTATAGATGTTACGCCCTGAAGTTGTTCGCCCGATGCACTCAGGCGGTGCTTTTCCTTCAGCCTGCACGCTGGCGCGCAGCCCTTAGCGCGCGTT
>NZ_VOQX01000113.1:0-12391 GCF_016643525.1 Pantoea sp. Morm
GGCCAAAGCTCAGATCCTGATCGTCGTAAGCGGACGCCACCACGTCGCTCTGTTCCGCCTGCGCCAGGGCGGCAATCGCATGCACCGCCGCCAGCTTCATCTCTTCGTTGATGGCGGTGGCCCCGACGTCCAGCGCGCCGCGGAAGATGAACGGGAAGCACAGCACGTTATTCACTTGGTTGGGGAAATCCGAGCGCCCGGTGCAGATAATCGCATCCGGCCGCACCTGCTTCGCCAGCGGCGGCATGATCTCCGGCTCCGGATTGGCCAGCGCCAGAATCAGCGGATTTGGTGCCATCTTCTGCACCATCGCTGGCGTCAGCGCTTTCGGACCGGAGCAGCCGAGGAAAATATCCGCGCCGCCAATCACCTGATCCAGCGTGCGCGCCCCGCTGTCTTCCACGGCATAGGCGGCTTTGGTCGGCGTCATGTCCGCTTCGCGATCGCGGTAAATCACCCCTTTTGAATCACACACCACGATATTTTTCTGCTGCATACCAAGCGCCACCAGCAGATTGAGGCAGGCAATGGCTGACGCGCCAGCGCCCGACACCACCAGTCGCACGTCGGCAATCGCCTTATTCACGATGCTCAGGCCGTTAAGCACTGCCGCGGTACAGATGATGGCGGTGCCGTGCTGATCGTCATGAAACACCGGAATCTGCATGCGCTGCCGCAGCTGCTGCTCAATGTAAAAACACTCCGGCGCTTTAATGTCCTCAAGGTTGATGCCGCCGAACGTCGGCTCCAGCGCGGCGATCACCTCAATCAGCTTGTCCGGATCGTGCTCGTCGATTTCGATGTCGAACACATCAATGCCGGCAAACTTTTTGAACAGCACGCCCTTGCCTTCCATCACTGGCTTGCCGGCCAGCGCGCCAATATTGCCGAGCCCCAGCACCGCCGTGCCGTTGGAGATCACCGCCACCAGATTGCCGCGCGCGGTGTATTTGTGCGCGGCCAGCGGATCGGCGGCAATTTCCAGACAGGGTGCCGCCACACCGGGCGAATAGGCCAGTGCCAGATCGCGCTGCGTCGCCAGCGGCTTAGTGGGTGACACCTGAATTTTTCCGGGGGTGGGATATTGGTGAAAATCGAGCGCGCTTTGCTTGAGTTGATCGTCCATCAGACATCCTTTTGCACGGCTGAAAAGCCCTCAGTATAAGAACGCGCGGCGCAAAAGAGGGTGAAGGCGCTCAAAGAACGCACAGTCGCCAGGGCACGGATTGCCACGGCTTCGCCTGCGGCTTTGGGACAGCCTGCTATGCTTAAGGGTGGCAAAACGCTGAGCTGAACCGATCAGGCAGGCCTGACTATCAGAAACGCGCCCCGACGTCACAATCAGAGAAAACGCATTTTCTTCATCCGGCGTCTGTTGCACTGTGTGGAACCTCCCTTCCCCGATAAGGGCGCACCTAAGACGATGACTGCCCGGGTGCCTGTTTTGCCCACATTATTGCTAATCAAGGAGTTAAGCGATGAACCAGCTAGATGCATTAAAACAGTTCACCACCGTGGTGGCGGACAGCGGCGATATCGAATCCATTCGCCATTACCATCCGGAAGATGCCACCACCAACCCATCCCTGATCCTCAAAGCTGCCGGCCTCGACGCTTACAAACACCTGATTGATGACGCCATTGAGTACGCGAAAAAACAGGGCGGCAGCAAAGAGACGCAAATCATCAACGCCAGCGATAAAGTGGCGATCAACCTCGGTATGGAAATCCTGAAAAGCGTACCGGGCCGTGTTTCGACCGAAGTGGATGCGCGCCTCTCTTTCGATCGTGGCATGTGTGTGACCAAAGCGGAGAAACTGGTCCGCCTGTATGAAGAGAACGGCATCGACCGCTCACGTATTCTGATCAAACTGGCGTCCACCTGGGAAGGCATCAAAGCGGCGGAAGAGCTGGAGAAGAACGGCATCAACTGTAACCTGACGCTGCTGTTCTCCTTCGCCCAGGCGCGCGCCTGTGCCGAAGCCGGCGTATTCCTGATTTCGCCATTTGTCGGCCGAATCTACGACTGGTACAACACGCGCAAACCGCTCGACCCGTATGTGGTCGACGAAGACCCGGGCGTTAAATCGGTGCGTCGTATTTACGACTACTACAAAAAGCACCGTTACAACACCGTCATCATGGGTGCCAGCTTCCGTAAAGTGGAGCAGATTGTGGCGCTGGCCGGCTGCGATCGCCTGACCATCTCCCCGAACCTGCTGGAAGAGCTGGCCAATAGCGAAGCACCGGTGGAGCGCAAACTGGAGCCATCAACCGAGGGCTTCCACCAGCCGGCACCGCTCTCCGAAGCGGAGTTCCGCTGGGAGCATAACCAGGATGCGATGGCCGTGGAGAAACTGTCCGAAGGTATCCGCCAGTTTGCCGTCGACCAGCAGAAGCTGGAAGACGTGCTGGCCGCCCGCCTGTAATCCTGAACTCACCTTCTGCCGGACGGGTTGCGGCCCGTCCGCTTTTGCCCAATTACAAGGGAGAACCCTATGTCTTCACGCAGAGAGTTGGCTAACGCGATCCGCGCCCTGAGCATGGATGCGGTACAGAAAGCAAATTCCGGCCACCCAGGTATGCCGATGGGCATGGCTGATATCGCCGAAGTGCTGTGGCGCGACTTCCTGAAGCACAACCCGACCAACCCGGCCTGGGCGGATCGCGATCGCTTCATTCTGTCTAACGGGCATGGCTCGATGCTGCTGTATAGCCTGCTGCATCTCACCGGCTATGATCTGCCGCTGGAAGAGCTGAAAAACTTCCGCCAGCTGCACTCAAAAACGCCGGGCCACCCGGAAATTGGCTACACGCCGGGCGTTGAAACCACCACCGGCCCGCTCGGCCAGGGGCTGGCCAACGCTGTCGGTCTGGCGATTGCCGAGCGCACGCTGGCGGCCCAGTTTAACCAGCCTGGCCACGATATCGTCGATCACTTTACCTATGTGTTTATGGGCGACGGCTGTCTGATGGAAGGCATCTCACATGAAGTCTGTTCGCTGGCCGGCACGCTGGGCCTTGGCAAACTGATTGGCTTCTACGATCACAACGGTATCTCCATCGACGGCGAAACCGAAGGCTGGTTTACCGACGACACCCACAAGCGTTTTGAAGCTTATAACTGGCACGTGGTGGGCAGCGCCGAAGGCATCGACGGCCACGATCCGGACGCCATCGCGGCGGCCATCAAAGAAGCGCAAAGCGTCACCGACAAGCCTTCGCTGATTATCTGCCGCACGGTGATCGGCTTTGGCTCGCCAAACAAAGCCGGCAAAGAGGAGTCGCACGGGGCCGCGCTCGGCGAAGAAGAAGTGGCGCTGACGCGTAAACAGCTCGGCTGGAACTACGGTCCGTTCGAAATCCCGCAGGATATTTATCAGCAGTGGGATGCCAGAGAAGCCGGGGCCGCGCAGGAGAAATCCTGGGAAGAGAAGTTCACGGCTTATCAGCAGGCGCATCCGCAGCTGGCGGACGAATTCAGCCGCCGCCTGAAGGGCGAAATGCCGGCTGACTGGGAAAACAAAACCAGCCAGTTCATTCGCGATCTGCAGGCTAACCCGCAGAAGATCGCCAGCCGCAAAGCCTCACAGAACACGCTGGAAGCCTTCGGTAAACTGCTGCCGGAGTTCCTCGGCGGTTCCGCCGACCTCGCGCCCAGCAACCTCACCATCTGGTCCGGTTCGAAGCCGATCAAAGAGGATCACGCCGGTAACTACATTCATTACGGCGTACGCGAATTTGGCATGACGGCGATTGCCAACGGTATCGCGCATCACGGTGGCTTTGTGCCTTATACCGCCACCTTCCTGATGTTCGTTGAATACGCGCGTAACGCAGCGCGCATGGCCGCCCTGATGAAAGCGCGCCAGATTATGGTCTACACCCACGACTCAATTGGTCTGGGCGAAGATGGCCCGACGCACCAGCCGGTTGAACAGCTGGCCAGTCTGCGCGTGACGCCAAACTTCAGCACCTGGCGACCGTGCGATCAGGTCGAGACCGCCGTGGCGTGGAAAGCGGCGATTGAGCGCCATCACGGTCCGACCGCGTTGATTCTGTCGCGTCAGAACCTGCTGCAGCCGGAGCGCAGCGCGCAACAGGTAGAGAACATCGCGCGCGGTGGTTACATCCTCAAGGATTGTGACGGCACGCCGGACGTCATCCTGATTGCCACCGGTTCTGAAGTGGAGATCACGCTGGGCGCCGAAGCGAAACTCAGCGCCGACGGCCACAAGGTGCGAGTGGTTTCGCTGCCGAGCACTGACGTGTTTGATAAACAGGACGTGGCCTATCGTGAATCGGTGCTGCCTTCCACCGTGCGCGCGCGCGTGGCGGTTGAAGCCGGTATTGCCGACTACTGGTACAAATACGTCGGCATCGACGGCAAAATTGTCGGCATGACCACCTTCGGCGAATCGGCGCCAGCCGGCAAGCTGTTCCCGGCCTTTGGCTTTACCGTTGAGAACGTGGTGAGCCACGCCGAATCGCTGCTTAAGCCTGCCTGAGTGTCTGGCCCTTTCCCGCTGCCGGGAGAGGGCCGTTTTATTTCACAGCCTGATACAGAAAAAAATCCGCCCCGCCCCCTTCCCGCTTTGCGCAAACTGATTACTATAGGTTTTCCTCCGATTCCTATAGCGGACGCTTTCCCGTTGAAAAAACGTACTCCTTTTTTACTGGCCTTAATGGTTGCCGTGCTGCCCTTTACCAGCGCGGCGCAGGTATCGCCCGATCCGCTGCTGGCCTCGCAGATTGTTGATCGCTATGCCGAGCATATTTTCTATGGCAGCGGTGCAACCGGCATGGCGCTGGTGGCAATTGACGGTAACCAGCGCGTGTTCGCCAGCTTTGGCGAAACCCGTCCCGGCAATAATGTGCGCCCACAGCAGGACTCACTGATCCGTATCGCCTCGCTGAGCAAACTGATGACCAGCGAAGTGATGGTGAAGATGGCCGAGCGCGGCCAGATTCGCCTTGACGATCCGCTGAGCAAATACGCGCCGCCGGGCGCCCGCGTACCGACGTACAACGGCCAGCCGATTCGGCTGATCAATCTCGCCACCCACACCAGCAGCCTGCCGCGCGAGCAGCCGGGCGGCAAACCGCATCGTCCGGTGTTTGTCTGGCCAACCAAAGCCGACCGCTGGCAGTGGCTGCGCGGCGCACAGCTCAAAGCCGCGCCGGGCACGCAGGCAGCCTATTCCAACCTCGCCTTCGATTTGCTGGGCGATGCGCTGGCTAAAGCCGCCGGCATGCCTTATCCGGCGCTGCTGCAGCAGCTGGTGACGCGTCCGCTCGGCATGAAGGATACCACCTTCACGCCATCACCGGATCAGTGTCAGCGCCTGATGATTGCCGAAAAAGGGGCCAGCCCGTGCAATAACACGCTGGCAGCCATCGGCAGCGGCGGCGTGTATTCCACGCCGGACGATATGGGACGCTGGATGCAGCAGTTTCTCAACTCGGCGGTGAATCACCGCACGCCGCAGATCGATCGGCTGCAAACGCTGATTTATCGCCGCGACCAGCTGACCAAAGTGGAAGGCATGGACGTGCCAGGACGCGCCGACGCGCTGGGCATGGGCTGGGTTTACATGGCACCGAAGGCGGGCCATCCGGGCATCATTCAGAAAACCGGCGGCGGCGGCGGCTTCATCACCTACATGGCGATGGTGCCACAGCACAACGTCGGCGTATTTGTCGTGGTGACGCGCTCGCCGCTGACCCGCTTCACCCCGATGAGCGATGGCGTCAACAACATGCTGGCTGAGCTGGTGGGCAACCAGACGGGCTCACCGATGATGATCGGCAATATCCGCTAAGTCTTTAACAGCTGATGTCATGTCACCGTAGCCAAAGCGTGAGTTATGACGAGCAGTTACTGCGAACCCTCCCCTAAATCATTCGTGCTGCAGGAAGGCGGCAAGGATGGGCATCCCCGGGAGCTTACTCAGGTAAGTGACCGGGGTGAACAGCCGCAGCCAACGCCCCTGCAGTGCGAAGGATGACGGGGATTACTGAGTGACCCAGAGGGTGGGCCAGTCATCACTACTATGCCAGGCGTCACAAGTCTTCTCCTCCGCATACTCCGCCAGTACGAAAGCATTACCATCAAACTGCCAGCGTGTGGCCACACCGCAGTCGCCCAGACCGCGCCCTTTACTGAAGGTATACAGCTGGCCGTTACTGGCATCGAACTCGGCGTTCACCAGCTCCAGCTGATTATCAGTGCGCGACGGCGGGGTAAACGGCAGGTTGAGCGTGATGCCGCGCGACACATACGGCTGGCTGCGCGTGACTTCAAACGCCAGATCGATCACGTTGTAGGCCCCGGTTTCGCAGCTTATCAGCAGCAGCGCTTTGCTGTCGGTGAGTGGCGCAACGCTGACTTCCCGCCGCAGCGGATCGAGCGAGCAGTTATCGGTATTGACACGCCAGGTTCCGTAATCGATCAGGCCGGTGGTTTCCTGCTGCGTCAGCGGCGCGGGTGCGGGCATTGGTGCCGGCAGCTGTGGAATTGAGGGCGGCGGTGGCACATCCCACTGCACGCGATCACCGCGCTTTACCCAGGCGCTGGCACCGTTAACCCGCCCCTGTACGTCATCCATCAGCAGCAGCGCCGCTTTCATACCGCGCAGCGGAATACTGGCGCTGGCTTTATAGGTGAGCTGTAAATTGCTGGCATCCAGCGTCTGGGCGAGAAATTCGTCGATGGCGATGGCGTTGCTGGTGGCCAGATGATGCGGCTCCACCGTCCAGTGTTTGAGGTCCGGATTGAGGCGGCGCTGGTCGAGCAGCAGGTTGTCTTTTAGCGCCGCGCCCGGCAATGCACCGCTGTAGGCGCTGCCGTAATCAATGCGCAGCAGTGGCCGATCGTTGACCCCGGCGTGACGCGAAATCGTCATCACCAGGCCATTATCGCCAGGAAAACTGCGTGCCACGCAGAACGCCGCGTTGTTGCAGGTGATCTGCCAGTCGGAAAACGACTTTTGCAGCGGCTCGGCCTGTACGCCGGCAATCAGCAGAAAGGGCAATAAAAGCAGCGACTTCATCCAATACGACATGAAAAAAAACGATCCCCGATTCCTTGAAAGAAAATGATAGCGCAATGCATGCGCGGTCATCAGGCCGAAACTGTGAAGTGGCCTGAAAAGCGAAGTTAACTGCTGAAAAAGCCGTCGCCTTATGGGCGATCTGGGTGGAATAGCGCAACAGCTCCATCATCCGGTGCGGCTGATTTCTGCTCAATCGGATTCGTCGGACAATTTTTACCCCCTTCACAAAACGGTCAAATACACACAAACGGTCATAAGCGGTCATGCTATGGTGCTGGCAGAGCGTCAACGCTGTGCATGGTCTCTCTCATTCCCTCGCGTAATAACGCGCATTTATGTGAATGCGATCACTCAAATTTGAAATAAAGAGATCTCATTTACATAAAAAATCCTATGAAAATCACCTTAATGTCGCCGGGCCAGTTGGTCGCTGCGGACTCGTGCCCAGCCCACATTTTCACATTCCGGCATCCAGTAATTTATAGCCATCGGAGGGAAGTCATGTTGCCGATTGAAAGACAGCAGCGAATTATTGACGAGCTTAATTTAAATGGTCGGGTCATTGTCGCTGAATTAGTCACGCTGTGTCAGGTTTCGCAGGAAACCATTCGCCGTGATTTAACGCAGCTGGAGAAACGTGGCGTATTACAGCGCAGTCACGGTGGTGCAGTACCAGCCAAACGACAGGCCGCCAACATTCAGGGAAATACACGCGGTATTAACGAGTATGAATTATCTTTTCGCCAGCGCATGAATGAAAACGTCGAGGCCAAGATGGCGATAGCCAAACGAGCACTCGATTTTATCAGCCCCGGTGATTGTTTATTACTCGACAGTAGTACCACCTGCTGGTATCTGGCACGACAGCTACCGGATATTGAATTAACGGTGTTAACCAATTCTATCAGAATCGTCCAGACCCTTGCAGCGCGCGGCAGTATCCGCACCATCTGCCTGGGTGGAGAATATTCTGACCGTTATGAAGATTTCCACGGCGTCGTCGCAGAGCAGCCGCTACGGGAATTTCAGATCAATAAGATCTTTTTTTCCTGTAGCAGTTTGGGCAATGACGGTTATTTACGCGAAGGTAACGAAAACAACGCACATTTAAAACAGCAAATGTTGTTAGCGGCAGAAAGAAAACATCTGCTGCTGGACGGCAGTAAATTTCTGCGCCCCTCATTCGCGCGTATTTGTCATTACCGCGATGTGGATTTTCTCATCACTGACCAATTAAAAGACAAAGAGCTGGAACAAGAACTGGCGTGGAACGGCGTCAATATTATTGATTGCTCGCAACGCAGCCATTCGATGCAGCTAATAAAAAATTAATCCGGAGTCTTTATGAAAAAACATCTTATCGCCTGTTCTCTGCTTGCCCTGTTTGCCGCCGCTGGCGCGCAGGCCGCTGACAAAATACGCATGGGCATCGTGGTAAAAATTGGCGGTATTCCGTGGTTCAACGCCATGGAAGCGGGCATCAAAAGTGAAGCGGCAAAACGCGGCATCGACGCGTGGATGGTCGGGCCAACCGCCGCTGACCCGGCGCTGCAGGTGCGCGCGATTGAAGATTTGATTGCGCAGAAGGTCGATATCATCGGCGTGGTGCCAAACGACCCGAAAGTGCTTGAGCCAGTGCTGAAGCGCGCGCGGGAAGCCGGGATCATGGTGATTACTCACGAATCGCCCGGCCAGAAAGACGCCAACTGGGATTTCGAGCTGGTCGATGCGCCGACCCACGGCATCAACCATATGAAAGCGCTGGCAAAATGCATGCATGAAGAAGGCAAATACGCCATGTATGTCGGCAGCCTGACGGTGCCACTGCATCAGGAGTGGACCGACGCCGCGCTCAACTACCAGAAACAGCACTATCCGAAGATGCAGCTGGTGACCGACAAGTTCGGCGTCGGCGAATCGCTGGATGACTCCATCCGCACCACCAACGAGCTGATGTCTAAATACCCGGATCTGAAAGGCATTATGGCCTTTGGTTCTCAGGGACCGATTGGCGCCGGCCGCGCGGTCATGAACCGCAACAAGATCGATCAGGTGTGCGTCATCGGCGCCTTCAGCCCGGGCCAGGGCGCGTCGCTGGTACAGCGCGGTGCCATCAAGGGCGGTTATATCTGGAATCCGCAGACCGCCGGTGAAGTATTTGTGCGTATCGCCGACATGATGGAGAAAAAAGAGCCGATCACCGACGGCATGACCATTGAAGGGCTGGGCAAAGTGAAGGTGGATGAGGCGACGCACACCATTCTCGGTAACAACACCGAAAGTCTCGATAAAGAGAACCTGCCAAAACTGGTGAAAATGGGGCTGTAACATGCAAGAGGTCACTCCACAGACGCTGATTGCGCTCGACAACCTGTCGAAAACATTTGGTGGCAACCGCGCACTGAGCGATATCTCGCTGACCCTGCTGGCCGGCGAAGTGCACTGTCTCGCTGGCACCAACGGCTGTGGCAAGAGCACCTTAATTAAAGTCATTTCCGGGGTGCATGCCCCGGACAGTGGCAGCCGCATTACCCTCGGCGACGGCCAGAGTTTCCCGCGTCTGACCACCCGTCAGGCGCGCGACTTCGGTATCCAGGTGATTTACCAGGATCTGTCGCTGTTCCCCAATTTGAGCGTGGCGGAGAACATCGCCTTTGAGCATAACCTCAATGGGTTGCTCGGCTGGCACCGTCAGGCCCGGCTGCGTGACACCGCGCGCGGCATTATTGATGAGCTGAAATTCGATCTCGATCTGAATGAGAAAGTCGCTGCGCTGTCGATTGCCCAGCGCCAGCAGGTGGCGATTTGCCGCGCGCTGGTGGCCGATGCACGACTGGTGATCATGGACGAACCCACCGCGTCGCTGACGCGTACCGAGGTCAATCAGCTGCTGCGCACCGTGCGCTATCTGAAAGACAAAAACATCTGTGTGGTGTTTGTCAGTCACCGGCTGGATGAAGTGCTGGAGATTTCGGATCGCGTGACGGTGATCCGCGACGGCCGCAAGATGGGCTGCTGGCCAGCCAGAGAGATGACGCCGCATCACCTGACCGAACTGATGACCGGCCTGAAGCTCGACTACCAGTTAAAAGCGCCAACGCGCAACGCCGATCGGGCGATTCTCGAAGTAGAGAAGCTGACGCGCGCCGGTCAGTATCATGACGTCAATTTCAAACTCTACGCCGGTGAAGTGCTGGGCCTGTGCGGCCTGCTCGGATCCGGCCGCACCGAACTGGCGCTGTCGCTGTTTGGCATGACCAAACCGGACAGCGGCAAAATCTGGCTCGACAGCAAGCCGGTGCGTTTTCGCGGGCATGAAGACGCCATCAAAGCCGGTATCGGCTACGTTTCGGAAGATCGCCTGACGCTCGGCCTGGTGCAGCAGCAGTCGGTGGCCGACAACATGGTGCTGCCGATCCTCGATAAGCTGCAAAACCGTTTCCACCTGATCGATGAATACCGCAAGAACAAGCTGATCCTGCAGTGGATTCAGCAGCTCGGCGTGCGCGTGGCCGATCCTAACCTGGCGATCTCCACCCTGTCCGGCGGCAACCAGCAAAAAATCGTGCTGGCGAAATGGGTGCTGACCCAGCCGCGCATTCTGATCCTCGACTCGCCGACCGTCGGCGTGGATGTCGGCGCCAAGGCCAGCATCTATCAGCTGATCCACGAGCTGGCGAAAGAGGGACTGTCGATCATCCTGATTTCCGACGAAGTGCCGGAGGTCTGGTACAACTGCGACCGCATCCTGCACTTCCGCGACGGCACCATCCATGCCGAATACCAACCCGATACCGTGGCGCAGGAACAGCTGGCGGAGGTGATTAATGCCTGATTTCTCTCGTTTACGTCCGCACTCCAGCCAGGGCTGGCTCGCCTGGGTGCTGCTGGCTTTCATGGTGTTCTTCTCGCTGGCCAGCGATCAGTTCCTGACGGTGCAGAACCTGCTGGATCTGGCGGAAAGCTATGCCGTTACCGGCATTTTCGCCCTCGGCCTGTTTGTGGTGCTGGTGACCGGCGGTATCGATATCTCCTTCGCCGCTGTGGCGTCGGTGGTGCAATACCTGATCGCCTCGCTGTTTGTGCAGTTCCAGTTTGATAACGCGCTGCTCAGCATTCTGCTGGCTATCGTCTGTGGCACGCTGTTTGGCGTGATCAACGCCCTGCTGATCACCTCGCTGCGCGTGGTGTCGATCATCATCACCATCAGCATGCAGTCGTTGCTGTTTGGTCTGCTGATGTGGGTTACCGGCGGTAAAAGCCTCTACTCGCTGCCGGACTGGTGGATCACCCTGCGCAGCGTGCTGCCGTTTAGCGTACAGGGCAACAGTTTTCAGATTGGCTTACCGCTGGCGATCATGCTGGTGATTGCCGCCCTCACCGCGCTGCTGCTCAACAAAACCAATCTGGGCCGTCAGCTGTATGCGGTGGGCGGCGATGCGGAATCGGCGCGGCGCATTGGCATCCGCGTGGGATTGATTCACGTGTTTGCCTACGGCTGGCTCGGGGCGATGGCGGCGATTGGCGGGCTGGTGCAGGTGTACCGCATGGGTGAAGTAGTGCCGAACGCGCTGGTCGGCGGTGAGCTGGATGTGCTGGCTGCGACGGTGCTGGGCGGTGCCAGCCTGATGGGCGGCAAAGGCACGGTCAGCGGCACGCTGATGGGCGTATTCCTGATCGCCATCCTGAAAAACGGCCTCAATCTGATCGGCGTCTCCAACTACTTCATGAACATTGTGGTCGGCGGCACGATTATGGTGGCGATTGCCGTCACCCACTACAAAAAACGTAAAGAAACCGACGTCAGTTTCGTCTGACGGGAGGAGCCATCACCATGAAATCTCTCTCTGCGCTGCGGCCGGACGGCACCAACATCGGCCTGATGCTGTTGATTGCGCTGGCGCTGGCCACCTTCAGCGTCATGCTGCCAGGCCGCTTTCTCACCGACTCGACCTTTATGAGTATGGCGTTTCAGCTGCCGGAGCTCGGCCTGTTAACGCTGGCGATGTTTATCGCCATCCTCAGCGGCGGCCTGAACCTCGCCATCATCGCCACCGCTAACCTGACGGCGCTGTTCATCGCCTGGACCCTGATGAGCGCCCTGCCCGCTGATGCCGGTACCGGTCAGCAGCTGCTGTGGCTGTTTATCGCCATCGTCGGTGCGATGGTGATTGCCGCCGTGATTGGCGTGATCACCGGCGTGATGGTAACGCGCATCGGCGCACATCCGATTCTGGTGACGCTGGCCACCATGATGACGCTCAACGGCATCGGCATCTGGCTGACCAAAGGTGCGGCGGTGAGCGGTATGCCGCCAGTGGTGCAGTCGCTCGGCT
>NZ_VOQX01000114.1:0-12103 GCF_016643525.1 Pantoea sp. Morm
CGGTGCGACGCGGCGTTCGGCCTGCTGTCGCGAGGTGGCGTATATTACGCTTTCCTCCTTCAGAGTCAAACACTTTTTTCAGCGTTTTTCTCCGGCGGGGTGAATCGCTTCACGCCCTGCTGAGCCGCCTGCGTTGCCGCTTTGCCGTCTCAGTGGTGGCGCATTATAGGGACTTCGTTTCGCCTGACAAGCGCTAATTTGCAGTTTTTGCGCGACCGCTCACTTTCCAGGCAACACGTTGCAAAAACCAGCTGATTCTTGCGAAACAGCATAAAAAAACGGGCCCTGAGGCCCGTTTTTGTCACGTTGCGTTATTGGTGCGCGACGATGGCATCGTCCTGCACATCCATTTCGATAGTTTTTCCCGGAACCAGCGCGCCAGACAAAATCTTCTGCGCCAGCGGGTTTTCAATCTGCTGCTGAATAGCCCGCTTCAATGGCCGCGCGCCGTAAACCGGATCGTAACCATTTTCGCCCAGCAGTTTCAGCGCCGCGTCGGAAATGTGCAGCTGATAACCGCGCTCTTCCAGACGCTGATACAGCCGCTGCAGCTGAATCTGCGCAATCGAGGCAATATGTTTTTCACCCAGCGGATGGAATACCACCACCTCATCAATACGGTTGATAAACTCCGGACGGAAATGGTGTCCGACGACCGTCATCACCACATCTTTCATTTCCGCGTAATCAAGCGCGCCGAAACGTTCCTGAATCAGATCCGAACCGAGGTTAGATGTCATGATCACCACGGTATTGCGGAAGTCCACGGTGCGCCCCTGACCATCGGTCAGACGCCCATCATCCAGCACCTGCAGCAGAATGTTGAACACATCCGGATGCGCTTTTTCCACCTCATCCAGCAAAATCACCGAGTAAGGGCGACGACGCACCGCCTCTGTCAGGTAACCGCCCTCTTCATAACCGACGTAGCCCGGAGGTGCCCCGACCAGACGCGACACCGAATGTTTCTCCATGAATTCCGACATATCGATACGCACCATCGCGTCGTCGCTATCGAACAGGAAATTAGCCAGCGCCTTACACAGCTCGGTTTTACCGACACCGGTCGGTCCAAGGAACAGGAACGATCCGATTGGCCGGTTCGGGTCAGACAAACCGGCGCGGCTACGGCGAATGGCGTTCGATACCGCTTCAACCGCTTCGTCCTGGCCGATAACCCGGGCATGCAGCTCCTGCTCCATCCGCAACAGTTTATCGCGCTCGCCTTCCATCATGCGGGCCACCGGAATACCGGTCCAGCGCGCCAGCACATCGGCGATCTCGACATCCGTAACGCGGTTGCGTAACAGCTTCATGGTTTTACCTTCAGCCTGCGTGGCGCTTGCCAGCTGTTTTTCCAGCTCCGGAATTTTGCCGTACTGCAGTTCCGACATCTGGCCAAGGTCACCCACACGCCGTGCCTGCTCCATAGCCAGACGCGCCTGCTCCAGCTCGGCTTTGATGTTTTGCGTGCCGGTCAGCGAGGCTTTTTCCGCTTTCCACTCTTCTTCGAGCTCAGCATATTCGCGCTCTTTCTGATCCAGCTCGCTTTCCAGCATCTCCAGACGCTTAACGCTGGCGTCATCCGATTCTTTCTTCAGCGCCTGCTGCTCCAGTTTGAGCTGGATGATGCGCCGTTCGAGACGATCGAGCGGTTCCGGCTTGGAGTCAATCTGCAAACGAATACTCGACGCCGCCTCATCAATCAGGTCGATGGCTTTGTCCGGCAACTGGCGATCGGCAATATAGCGGTGCGACAACGTTGCCGCAGCGACAATCGCCGGATCGGTAATTTGCACATGGTGATGCAGCTCATAACGCTCTTTCAGGCCACGCAGAATGGCGATGGTGTCTTCCACGCTCGGTTCGGCGACGAACACTTTCTGGAAACGGCGCTCCAGCGCGGCATCTTTCTCAATGTACTGGCGATATTCATCCAGCGTGGTGGCACCCACGCAGTGCAGTTCACCGCGTGCCAGCGCCGGCTTCAGCATGTTGCCGGCATCCATCGCGCCGTCGGCTTTGCCTGCGCCGACCATGGTATGCAGCTCATCGATAAACAGAATGACGTTGCCTTCCTGCTTGGCGAGGTCGTTCAGTACGCCTTTCAGGCGCTCTTCAAACTCGCCGCGATATTTCGCGCCGGCCACCAGCGCGCCCATATCCAGCGCCAGTACGCGCCGGCCTTTCAGCCCTTCCGGCACTTCGCCGTTAATGATGCGCTGCGCCAGCCCTTCAACGATGGCGGTTTTACCGACGCCCGGTTCACCGATAAGCACCGGGTTGTTTTTGGTACGGCGCTGCAATACCTGAATGGTGCGGCGAATCTCTTCGTCACGCCCGATAACCGGATCTAACTTGCCGAGCTCAGCGCGCTCCGTCAGATCGATGGTGTATTTTTTCAAAGCCTGGCGCTGATCTTCAGCCCCCTGATCGTTCACGTTTTCCCCTCCCCGCAGTTGCTCGATGGCCTTAGCGAGTTTGTCCGCCGTGGCACCGGCAGACTTCAGTAAGTCCGCCAGCGAGCCGCGCGATTCGAGGGCCGCCAGAACAAATAATTCAGATGAAATAAAGTTGTCGCCGCGCTTTTGCGCCAGCTTGTCGCACAGATTCAGTACCCGGACCAAATCCGCTGATGGCTGAACGTCGCCGTCGGTCCCTTCGACCTGCGGCAAACGATTGATGGCTTGTTCGATGCTGGTACGCAGGTTAGCGACATCCGCTCCCGCAGCGCTGAGCAGCGGACGTACTGATCCACCCTCCTGGTTGAGCAGCGCGCTCATCAGGTGCAGGGGTTCGATGAATTGATTATCGTGTCCCAGAGCAAGGGACTGTGCATCGGCCAGGGCCAACTGGAATTTATTGGTAAGACGATCCAGACGCATGATTCCTCCCATTACAGGTCAAAATGCTACTGGAGATTAAATGAGGTCATCCCTCAAATTTTCAAGGTTAATGACCTGAGTTGTGAGCAAAAAATACGCTTACTGGATCGTCTTGCGGCGTAAGGTTATCTCAGCCAAATCAAAGTTGCCATACGCCCGGTGATTCCGTCGCGTCGGAAGGAGAAAAAATCGGCGCTTTCCTGATAGGTACAGCGCGCGTCAGCCGTGACAGATCGCACGCCAGCGGCCTGCAGACGCTGGGTTGCCAGCAGCCAGATATCGGCAAAATATTTCTCGCCGGCCGGGCGAAAAGCCGCATCGGCAGCGGCATCCTGCGCCAGGAACGCACTGCGCACCTCGGCCCCCACTTCAAATGCCTGTGGACCAATCGCCGGACCGAGCCAGGCATGAATCTCGCTCGCCGGGCAGTGAAACTGTGCCAGCGTTTGCTCCAGCACCCCATGACACAACCCGCGCCAGCCGGCATGTGCCGCGGCAACTTCGCTGCCATCATGGCTGCAAAACAGCACCGGCAGGCAGTCGGCGGTCATCACTGCACACACCACGCCGCTTTCCCGCGTTATCGCCGCATCGGCACGCGGCACGGCCGCAGCCGCCGGCAGACGCGCCACCGTCTGGCCGTGTACCTGCTCCAGCCACTGCGGCATTGCCGGTAGCGCCAGCTGCCCGACTACGCGCTGACGATTGTGCATCACGCGATCCGCCTCGTCCCCGACGTGCGCGCCGAGGTTGAGGGAATCCCATGACGCCGCGCTAACGCCGCCGTGCCGCGTGGTCGAATAAGCCTGCACGCGCGCCGGCGCCGGCCACTGCGGCACGATCCAGTCACTCATAGCCAGTCCAGTTGATCGCGGAACTCGTCGGTATCGGCTTTCAGTGCCTCAATCAGATCAACCATGTCCTGCGGCAGTGGCGCGTGCCACTCCATCTCAATCCCGGTGATCGGATGATAAAGACGCAGCATAGTGGCGTGCAGCGCCTGGCGGTCAAAACCGCGCAGCGTACTGATAAAAGCCTCAGAAGCGCCCTTTGGCGGACGCGGACGACCACCGTACAGCGGATCGCCCACCAGCGGATGGTTAATGTGCGCCATGTGCACGCGAATCTGGTGAGTACGGCCGGTTTCCAGGCGCAAGCGTAAACGCGTATGGGCGCGGAAATGCTCCATGATGCGATAGTGCGTGGTGGCCGGTTTACCCATCGGATGCACCGCCATGTGGGTACGCTTGGTAGAGTGACGCGCCATCGGCTCATTCACCGTACCGCCGGCGGTCATGGTGCCAATCGCCACCGCTTCATATTCACGGGTGATTTCACGCAGCTGCAGCGTTTCAACCAGATGCGTCTGCGCTGGTACCGTTTTGGCCACCACCATCAGTCCGGTGGTGTCTTTATCCAGACGGTGCACGATGCCGGCGCGCGGCACGTCGGCAATCGCCGGATAGTGATAAAGCAGCGCATTCAGTACCGTGCCGTCCGGATTACCGGCGCCAGGGTGGACCACTAAGTCGCGCGGTTTGTTGATCACCAGGATGTGGTCATCTTCATAAACAATATCCAGCGGAATATTTTGCGCTTCCCAGCGCTGCTCCTCTTCGATCTCGGCATCAATCGCCACCCGCTCACCGCCGAGTACTTTCTCTTTCGGTTTATCGATGATGGTGCCGTTGACGCTGACCCGACGCTCAAGGATCCACTCTTTTATGCGGGAACGTGAATAATCAGGGAACAATTCCGCCAAAGTCTGATCTAAGCGTTGTCCAAGCTGTGCTTCGGACACCGTTGCGGTGAGTTGAACTTGTTGTGCCATATACAGCTTCTTCGTTAACGTTGGGTTTTCACGGCGATGCCGTTTAATATAATGTGCTATCGTACTGGTCATTACCGGGAGCTATACGGACAGCTTCCGCCATAACACTTTGAGGATAATCATTTCGTCATGACGCGTATGAAACATCTGGTGGCTGCTGCCACACTGAGCCTGAGCCTGAGCCTGGCACTGGTGGGCTGTTCCGGCTCATCGGACCCGGTCCCGGACAGCCCGCCGTCTGAAATTTACGCCACAGCGCAGCAAAAGCTGCAGGACGGTAACTTTAAAGCGGCGATTAAGCAACTGGAAGCGCTGGATAACCGTTATCCGTTTGGTCCTTACTCGCAGCAAGTGCAGCTGGATTTGATCTACGCGTACTACAAAAATGCCGATCTGCCACTGGCGCAAGCCGCCATTTCCCGCTTTATGCGCCTGAACCCGACGCACCCTAACATTGATTACGTGATCTATATGAAGGGCCTGACGGACATGGCACTGGATGATTCCGCGCTGCAGGGCTTCTTCGGGATCGATCGTTCCGACCGCGATCCTACCCATGCGCGTGATGCATTCCGTGACTTCTCTCAGCTACTGCGCGGCTATCCGAACAGCCAGTACGCTGCAGATGCGCAGAAACGTCTGACGTTCCTGAAAGATCGCCTGGCGAAGTATGAGCTCTCCGTGGCGCAATTCTATACCAAGCGCGGTGCCTATGTCGCCGTTGTTAATCGGGTTGAAGGTATGATGCGCGATTATCCGGACACCCAGGCCACGCGTGACGCGCTGCCGCTGATGGAAAATGCCTATCGCCAGCTGCAGCTGACGACGGAAGCTGACAAAGTTGCGAAAATCATTGCGGCGAATAGCGCGTCCTGATTTTCGTGCCATTAAAAAAGCAGCCGCTGTGGCTGCTTTTTTTTTGGTCAGAAAACCGTTTGTAACGGTTTTTTCCGCTACGGTTAACTCGTCAATCTTGCCCCTATCCCCGCTGTGCATCAAGCTTTTTTCGCCCTTTTCCCGGCCTTTCTCACAATTCGCTGGCATTGACAAAAAGTGACATTCCAATGTGATCCATATCACATATTTTCCTGATTTGCGCGGTATGCTGGTCCTACCCAGACGGAAATGACAGAGAGGTTTAACTATGATTCTGAACATTACCAGCAAACAAATGGAAATCACTGCGGCAATCCGCAACCATGTCGAAGACCGTCTCGCCAAGCTGGAAAAATGGCAAACCCACCTGATAAATCCGCACATTGTGTTATCGAAAGAGCCGAAAGAATTTGTGGCCGATGCCACCATTAACACGCCAAACGGCACGCTGGTCGCCAGCGCGAAACACGATGATATGTATACGGCCATCAATGACCTGATCGCCAAGCTGGAGCGCCAGCTAAATAAAGCACAGCACAAGCCTGAAGCACGACGTGCCACCAGCAGTGTTAAAGATTTCACCCCTGCCGGGTAATTTATCGCTTTTCAGCAACGCGCCTGCGGGCGCGTTTTTTATTGACAGCTTTTAAGCTGTGCGGTTACTCTCAGTTCACTTTATTGCCGGAATTGATCATGAAACTGCTGCCGTTCTTCTTCGCATTCTTTTTTACCTTCCCCTGATTGGGAGGCGATTCGTCGTGTGAAAATGAATGCGAAGACGAACAACAAAGCCTCCCAACCGGGAGGCTTTTTTATTGGACATTTTACAGGTGAGCCCTATGAATCCCGAGAATCCGCTGCTGGCGTTACGCGATAAGATCAGCGCCGTCGATGCCAGGCTGTTAACGCTGCTGGCTGAACGGCGCGCGCTGGCCGTTGAGGTAGCGCAGGCCAAGCTGGCCACCCATCGCCCGATTCGTGACGTCGAGCGCGAACGCGCCCTGCTGGAAAACCTCATCGCGCTGGGTAAAAAACATCAACTGGATGCGCACTACATCACGCGCCTGTTCCAGTTAGTGATTGAGGATTCGGTGCTGACCCAGCAGGCGCTGCTGCAGAAAAACCTGAATCATCCACATGCGCACGCGCCGCGCATCGCCTTCCTCGGCCCAAAAGGCTCCTATTCGCACCTTGCCGCCCGTAAATACGCCACGCGCCACTTCGATTCGATGGTGGAAATGGGGTGTCTGAAATTCCACGACATCATTCAGCAGGTTGAAAGCGGTCAGGCGGATTACGCGGTGATGCCGATTGAGAACACCAGCTCCGGCTCGATCAATGACGTATACGATCTGCTGCAGCAAACGTCGCTGTCGATCGTCGGCGAGCTGACCATTCCTATCGAACACTGCGTGCTGGTTAGCGGTAATACCGATTTGCAGCAGATTGAAACGGTGTATAGCCATCCGCAACCGTTCCAGCAGTGCAGCCAGTTCATCAACCGCTTCCCGCAGTGGAAAATCGAATACACCGAAAGCACGGCGGCGGCGATGGAGAAAGTAGCCGCGATGAACTCGCCGCGCGTGGCCGCGCTGGGCAGTGAAGCTGGCGGTGAGCTGTATGGCCTGCAGGTGCTGGAGCGCAACCTGGCGAATCAGCAGCAGAACCATACCCGCTTCATTGTGCTCGCGCGTAAACCGATTGAAGTCTCCAGCCAGGTGCCGGCCAAAACCACGCTGATTATGGCGACGGGCCAGCAGGCCGGCGCGCTGGTTGAAGCACTGCTGGTGTTGCGTAATCACAATCTGATCATGAGCAAGCTGGAAAACCGGCCAATCAATGGTAACCCATGGGAAGAGATGTTTTACATTGATGTGCAGGGCAATCTGCAGTCGGAGAACATGCAGCAGGCGCTGGAAGAACTGCGTGCGCTCACGCGTTCACTGAAGGTGCTGGGCTGTTATCCGGGTGAGAACGTGGTACCGGTAGAACCGCGTCTGTAAATCAAAAAGGCATCCTCGCGGATGCCTTAATCATTACTGGCGACTGTCGTTGGCGGAGCGCAGCATGCTGCGGCTCTCGACGAGGAAGCGTTTCGCGTAGTCGCCAAACCAGTGTTCCACACGCTCAAAGCTGTTGATGAACGCCTGTTTATCGCCCTGCTCCAGCAGCGTGATGGCTTCACCAAAACGCTGATAGTAGCGTTTAATCAGCGCCAGATTACTTTCCGACGACATGATGATGTCGGCGTACAGCTGCGGGTCCTGCGCAAACAGCCGCCCCACCATCGCCAGTTCGAGACGATAGATAGGCGAGGACAGCGCCAGCAGTTGATCCAGATTGACGTTCTCTTCCGCCAGATGCAAACCGTAAGCAAACGTGGCGAAGTGACGTAGCGCCTGAATGAACGCCATGTTCTGATCGTGCTCAACCGCACTGATGCGGTGTAAGCGCGCGCCCCACACCTGAATCTGCTCCAGGAACCACTGATAGGCTTCCGGCTGACGGCCATCGCACCATACCACCACCTGCTTCGCCAGGCTGCCGCTGTCCGGACCGAACATTGGATGCAGTCCCAGTACCGGACCGCTGTGCGCCGCCAGCATCGCCTGCAGCGGACGGTTCTTCACCGACGCCAGATCCACCAGAATGCAGTCATCAGGCAGCGCTGGCAGATCGGCAATGATCTGTTCGGTCAGATGGATCGGCACGCTGATGATCACCATGCCCGCATCGTGCAGCAGTTCATCCGCGCGCGGCCAGTCATCTTTATCAAGAATACGCACCTGATAGCCGGAGAGCGTCAGCATCTTCTCGAACAGACGTCCCATCTGACCGCCGCCGCCGACAATCACCACCGGACGCAGTTCAGGACACAGCGTTTTGAAGCCTTTGTCATTTTCATGCGCATAGGATTCACGCATCAGACGACGCAGTACATCTTCGATCAGGTCCGGCGACACGCCGAGCGCTTCCGCTTCCTGACGACGCGACGCCAGCATACTGGCCTCGCGCTCAGGCACATAAATCGGTAAACCGTAGCGGCTTTTGACTTCGCCGACTTCGGCCACCAGCGCCAGTCTTTTCGCCAGCAGCCCCAGCAGGGCTTTATCTACTTCATCAATTTGATCGCGCAGCGCGGTCAGTTCAGCCACCATGACTCATTACACCTCGTGTGACAGACGCGCCGACAGCACTCCCTGCAGATCCTGATGGATTTCACGCAGCAAAGTTTCAGTGGTTTCCCAGTTGATGCAGGCATCAGTGACGGAAACTCCGTACTTCATCTCGCTACGCGGTTGCTCAGAAGACTGGTTGCCTTCGTGAATATTACTTTCCAGCATCAGGCCAATGATGGAGCGGTTTCCATCTTTAATCTGCGCGATAGCCGATTCGGCTACGCCAGGCTGACGGCGATAGTCTTTGTTAGAATTGCCATGGCTGCAATCTATCATTAAGGCCGGACGCAGTCCTGCTTTCAGCATCTCTTTTTCGCACTGCGCGACATCTTCCGGGCCGTAGTTTGGCGCTTTACCGCCGCGCAGAATCACGTGACCGTCCGGGTTGCCCTGAGTTTGCAGCAGGCACACCTGACCGGCCTGGTTAATGCCGACAAAGCGGTGCGGCATCGCGGCGGCGCGCATGGCGTTGATCGCGGTGCCGAGGCTGCCATCGGTGCCGTTTTTAAAGCCTACCGGCATCGACAGGCCAGACGCCATTTCACGGTGCGTCTGCGATTCTGTGGTACGCGCCCCAATCGCCGACCAGCTAAACAGATCGCCGAGGTATTGCGGGCTATTTGGGTCGAGTGCTTCGGTGGCCAGCGGCAGGCCCATCTCCACAAGATTGACCAGCAGCTGACGCGCAATGTGCAGGCCGGCTTCCATATCAAACGAGTTGTTCATGTAAGGATCGTTGATTAACCCTTTCCAGCCGACGGTGGTACGGGGTTTTTCAAAATAGACGCGCATAACGATATACAGTTGATCCTTCAACTGTGCAGAGAGTGTTTGTAACTGACGAGCGTAATCCAGTGCGGCTTCGGTATCGTGGATCGAGCAGGGACCGCACACCACCAGCAGACGCGGATCGCGACCCGCGATGATATCCGCGATGGTCTGGCGGGAAGCGGCAATTTGCGCTTCCTGCGCCGCAGTCAGCGGGAACTTCGCTTTCAGTTCCTGTGGCGTGATTAAAATCTGTTCGTCGGCGATATGCACATTGTTCAGCGCGTCTTTTTGCATGATGGCGATCCTTTTTCACTCGTTATGCGGTTTTACGATCCTCACTGAGGATGATGCTTACTTTACCACAGCATGTAAATCATGCAATCCATATATGTACACTTTTATTACCACGCCATTTCATACCACAAAATAAAATTTAATTTAAATATATAAATCATATGTTTAATAAGATTAGACCCTGTAAGCCCCACCCACCACTAATGTAAATTTATCATTACACCAATCTGACCAGGCCAGATGTTTTTTCCTTACGATATCGCTAACATGCTGTTATCCATTTGATTAATTCAGGATCGCTTTATGTCCATCCCTCAAGTCGCGCTGCGTCCCTTTACTCTGCAGGATGCCGAAGCGTTTACGCATGCCGTTAATCAGTCTCTGGGCAGCCTGCAGCCGTGGATGGTATGGGCACATGCGGATTACAGCGTCGGTGAAGCCGTCAGCTGGATCAATTTCACCCATCTGCAGCGTCAAAAGGGTGAAGCTGAAGAGTTCGCGATTGTTGATGGCAACGATCGGTTGCTGGGCGGTGCTGGCTTACGTTATGCGCGTCAGCCCGGTGAGTTCAGTGCGCTGGGCTACTGGGTTCGCAGCGAGGCGCAGCAACAGGGCGTTGCCCGCCGGGCGGTGGCACAGCTGGTGAATCTGGCGTTCGCCCAGCCACATATTGCTGTGCTGGAGATTCTTGCTGCAGAAGAGAATCACGCCAGCCGCGCCGTGGCCCTGCGCAGCGGCTTCTCATTTGTGGATTACCGCTACGGGTTGATTGTGCTGGAGAGCGGGCCGGTCAACACGGCGATCTATCACCTCAGACGCCCATAAAAAAGGGGCTGGCCTTATGGCCAACCCCTTGTTTGCTATTAACTTTGGGATGTCGCTTACGCGCCAAGACGCTCTTTGATACGAGCTGACTTACCGGTACGCTCACGCAGGTAGTACAGTTTGGCTTTACGCACAGCACCACGACGTTTGACAGTAATGCTGTCAATTACCGGAGAGTGAGTCTGGAAGACACGCTCAACGCCTTCGCCGTTAGAAATCTTGCGAACAGTGAATGCAGAGTGCAGACCGCGGTTACGAATAGCGATAACCACGCCCTCGAATGCCTGCAGACGTTTCTTAGAACCTTCAACGACCCATACTTTCACTTCCACGGAATCACCCGGACGGAAGGAAGGTACGTCCTGTTTCATCTGCTCTTGTTCAAGTTGCTTGATAATGTTGCTCATAATTAAATCTCTTATCCTGGGTAAACTGATAGTCAGGGAAGATTACTCTTCCACCTCATCGTTTTGTTGCTGCTGATGTTCCCGCTGGAACTCACTTAGCAACCTTGCTTGCTCTTCAGTCAGAGCCAGGTTTTCCAGAAGTTCAGGTCTTCTTAGCCAGGTACGGCCCAGCGACTGTTTCAGGCGCCAGCGGCGAATATCGGCATGGTTGCCCGACAGCAGAACTGGCGGAACCTCCATCCCCTCTAACACTTCAGGTCGGGTATAGTGCGGGCAATCCAGCAAACCTTCCGAGAACGAATCCTCATCGGCTGACGCCTGTTTCCCCAGCACGCCAGGAATAAACCGGGCGACCGAGTCAATTAACGTCATCGCTGGCAGCTCACCGCCACTGAGCACGTAATCACCGATTGACCATTCTTCATCAATCTCAGTGTGAATCACACGCTCATCTATCCCTTCATAACGACCGCAAACCAGAATTAACTTCTGGCTGGTCGCCAGTTCGCAAACGCCTTGCTGGTCAAGTTTGCGACCCTGAGGTGAAAGATAAATCACCTTAGCGCCTTCTCCCGCCGCCGCTTTCGCTGCGTGGATAGCATCCCGTAAGGGTTGCACCATCATCAACATACCCGGTCCGCCGCCGTAAGGACGATCGTCCACGGTACGGTGCCGGTCGTGCGTGAAGTCACGTGGACTCCAGCTCTCTATGTTGAGCAGGCCATTTTTTACTGCCCGGCCAGTTACCCCGTACTCGGTAATAGCGCGAAACATCTCAGGAAACAGGCTAATAACACCAATCCACATCGCGTTCGCCGTTACGTTACCGGATTGTCCGGAGATCAAAAACCAGGATCCCAGTCTACTTCAATGGTGCCAGTAGCGAGATCGACTTTCTTGATAACCTGTTCATCAAGAAACGGTATTAACCGCTCCTGTACACCGAATGCATCTTTCAGGTTTGCCTTTACGACGAGAACGTCGTTCGAGCCGGTCTCCATCAAATCAATGACTTTGCCCATCTCGTATGCCGTC
>NZ_VOQX01000115.1:0-11886 GCF_016643525.1 Pantoea sp. Morm
TCCCGCGTCTGGTTGTAGCGCATCAGGCAATGCACCATTTCGCCGAACTCATAGCGCTCGCCCTGAATCCACGGATTCCACAGCTGATCGCGTGAAGGATACGAGAGGAACTGACCGCGCTCCGCCTGGGTGAGCAGCGCGTTGGTCTGCAGGCCGCTGAAGAAAAAAACGGAAACGCCCAGTGTCAATATGGCCAGTGTCAGCCGCAACGAAAAATGTCTCCGCTTTTCTTTACAAGCTGAAAGAGTGGCATCGTCTTCTGATGAGCGCAGCGCCAGATGACCCAATAATAATAGCAACCATAAATGTGGCAAAGATTGATAGAGGGGAAACTCAAGCATGGTATGCAAAACGACAGGAAGGGTAAGACTCCACAAAAGCTGACGCTCAACATTATTTCTCAGCTTCCACAATGGCAAAAACCATGAAATTAAAATGGCCATCAGTCCTGTAAAGGCCAACACCCCACCTTCAATCCAGTAATAAAGAATCTCGTTATGAGGATGAACAACATCGAAAGAATTTTTATAGGCGTGCGCATCCATGCGTATTCTGGCAAAGTCATGCTCGAATGAACCAAAACCCCAACCACTAAATGGCTTTGCCATAATCATTTCTACAGAATGTAACCACAGCTCGAAGCGTGCCACATTTGAGCCAGTATACTCTCTGGTTCCCAAAGATATTTGATAGCGCACAATGCTTGCAATGACAGCACCTAACACGATGACAAATATGATTTTTATCAGTTTGATACGAACCTGCGGCGCGCTGATTATTAAAATAATCGACAATGCTAGCAAAAAGCCTAACATACCTGTCCGTGACTGCGTGAGAAACAATGCCACGCTAATAACTAATGCGGACATAGAAATTGTTAATGGGAAATTTTTATCGTTTTTAATCCATAGCCAGACCGAACAAATAAGTCCGGTGGCGAGGAAACTTGCTAAAACGTTAACCTGCTGAAAAATACCGTAGGGCCTGATTGCTGAAGGTTCAAACTTGAACTCCAGCATAGAATGTAATAATGAGGGGAAAGTTATCTGAAGAATAGAAAGAACAGACTGTAAAACCGCGAATAAAACGATTCCGGTTAACAAAGTGATTTGTTGATTACGAAGCTGGGGAACCTGATTAAGCACCAGCCATAATATAAAAATAAAGCCGAGATTTAAAAAGCGAAAAACCCCAGAAATAAGCGCATGGTCACTTTCCTGCAAAAGAACGGCCAGAGCTATGCAAAATAACATGAATAACTGTGCATGCGTCATATCATTATCATCAAGTAGCGTCGCAAGGCGGAACTTTCGCGTTAACAAAATGCCCGTTACAAATAATGCCAGAAGCCCAGCCGTCATTAAGTTTAAAGGAAGATCATAGGATGATCCTCCATTGTTAGGTATGTAAATCAAGGTTGGAGCAAAAACCGCCAGGCAGGCTATTGACGCTACAGGAACATGGTTTGATGCAGCGCTAAAAATGTCATGGGTATATTTTTTTATATCGCTAAAAAAAGACATCAGACCAGCACCTCTACGCGCCTCAGATAAATACCAGAAGAGAAAGCAACAAAGCAACATCTTTACTCATTATCCGGACATCCTCCGGCATTAATAAATAACAGCTAAAATTTCGACTAAACAGACTATAACATCTGGGATATGTGAATTTTGTGAAAAAATCAAAAATTAATTGTCAAAGTCTGAATTTAATGTGATTAGTTCTGAATGGCCAAAATTCAGGATTGCCTGTAAGTCAACGCATGCCTGAAAGATGGGGATAAATTTGTGAGATTCACCCATCATTTCATGCAGATGATTGTGGGATTGAAATTATTGCCCAGAACATACTTTTTATTCTGCAGTCGATATATCCATCCATAATTGATATGCCCTAACGACAAACCGGCGGAGGTATAGCGGGCAATACTTTCATCATCGGCACGATTACCAAGATTATAGGAAAGTGATGTCGTTTCACTACGCAAGACTGAACCTGTGAAACCGTATTTTAATTCGAATGAAACATCCACAGGTTCACGCGAAAGAAGCTTATGATCCAGTCCATAATAGCTTATAATACCGTTGTAATTTCCTGTAGCATGTAAAAAACGATTCTGGACTTTCCAGACACCGCGTGACACAACGAGTCTCTCCGCCTCATGTGTAATAATCATGGAATCAGATTCACAATCAGGCAAACGTCTATTAACGATTAACCATAGCGTCAAGGCCAATACAAACAATAGCGTTAACAGCCCGCCTAAAATAATGAACATCACTCTGCGACGTAGGACATAACTGAACGACATAGCGCATTCTCCTTTTCAATGGGACGCTGACAAATAAACCAGCTAAATCGATCAATCATCTTATCGCTATGGATATAAATATGATTTTCATTATCTTCAAGACTGATTAAGTGCAAAATCTCCTTTTTAATAACAGGCAAAGAATGCTCAATTTTATCCATATGAGCTTTCGTTAAGTCCTGCTGAATATACCAATGAAGAGAGTTTTCCACCCGATATTCTTGATATCGAACATCAACCACCCCTTTAACATCGAAAATCTTAATCCCCATTAACGAAAAGATAAGAAGAACGATACCGCTACTTATTACGCCGATACAGGTAAACAAAACGTGTCTTATAGCGCTGTGACTTCCTGGCTTTCTTCGTTTAAATAAATGCCAATAGCTTTTGGCCTTTACATTCGAAAGTTTATTACCATCCAGAACGCCCAATGTTTTTTCATCATGAGGTTCAATGACAGGGATAAGTGATTTAACAATGATGTCTTCATTTAGCCTGTAACCTTTCCTGTGCATCGTAACAAACAAATCACCTTCAATATTAAAATGTGAAAATTGTTTGCGTAATGTTGACAGAACCTGGCGCAGCGAATTATCCGTGACAAGTACCCCCTGATTTCCCCATCCTTCTCTCAACAGCGCTTCACGGCTAATAACATCTCCGGGATTATGCATGAATAATGACAAACAGCGCGATGCACTCGCGTTGAGTTGTAAAGTCACCTTTCCTTTATTTTCAAGCGTCCTGCTTTCCGGATTGAATAATATCTCATTATTAATCAGCCACATAATAACCTCAAAACAAATCGAACTGACTAAACACACTCAGTAACAGCGTAACAGGCGACACAAAAAACAATTATCTTAAATACATTATTCTTAATTATTAATCTATTCCTGCCTGGTGATAATTAATGAAGAGTAAATTAATCATTTATAAATTAAGTTTTTTTATTATTAATACAGCCCAAATATCCCCATGAATTTATCTACCATGCACAAGCCACCCTCGCTATAATTCGAAGAACATTTCCTGAATGAGTAGAAGCTTATGATCCGCAGTATGACCGCATACGCCCGCCGTGAAGCCAAAGGCAGCTGGGGCAGCGCCGCCTGGGAACTGCGTTCCGTCAACCAGCGTTACCTCGAAACCTATATCCGCATGCCGGAGCAGTTTCGCAGCCTGGAGCCGGTGATCCGCGAACGCATCCGCAACCGCCTGACGCGCGGCAAAATCGAGTGCAACCTGCGATTCGACGCCGATGCCAGCGCCCAGGGTGAGCTGCAGCTGAATGAGTCGCTGGCTAAACAGCTGGTGCAGGCGGCGAACTGGGTGAAGATGCAGAGTGATGAAGGCGCGATTAACCCGCTGGATATTCTGCGCTGGCCGGGCGTGATGACCGCGCAGGAGCAGGATCTGGACGCCATCAACGCGGAACTGCTGGCGGCGCTGGACGGCGCGCTGGACGATTTCATCATTGCGCGTGAAAGTGAAGGCAACGCGCTGAAAGCGCTCATCGAACAACGGCTGCAGGGCGTGACCGAGCAGGTCAGCAAAGTACGTGCACAGATGCCGGAAGTGCTGAAATGGCAGCGCGAGCGTCTGGTGAGCAAGCTGGAAGAAGCCGAGGTTCAGCTGGAGAACAATCGCCTTGAGCAGGAACTGGTGATGATGGCCCAGCGTATTGATGTAGCCGAAGAGCTGGATCGCCTCGATGCGCACGTGAAAGAGACTTACAACATTCTGAAGAAGAAAGAAGCCGTCGGCCGCCGCCTCGACTTTATGATGCAGGAGTTCAACCGCGAGTCGAACACGCTGGCATCGAAATCGATCAATGCGGACATCACCGCCTCAGCGATTGAACTTAAGGTGTTGATCGAACAGATGCGCGAGCAGATTCAGAACATCGAGTAACGCTTATCTCTCTATAAAGCCCTGCTTAGGGCTTTATCTTTCCTTGCTAACAGCAGCCATTACGCCGGTTTGTATAGCGCCTGGTGGCTGGATCGCATGGTTTTACAGCCTGCCCGCAGGTATGCAGCGCGATTTTGCTTCACACCGTAGCCATAGGGTAAGCCTGATTGAGCTATAGCGCTTCCACCCAGACACAATAGTGTCTGATCATGGCTTTTTTAGCGTCAAATGGACATTACTGTGTCTGAATCTGGCTTACAGAAGCTGCCAGCCGATGCAGTAGACCAATATTTAATTTTCGCAATGTAAGGATTATTGCCTGAATGATGAGCAACTGTGTCTGTTACTGACCGAAAATGACATATAAATTTGGCCAGCCAATCCAACAACCTGTTGTTTTTACGCAGTTTAAACCCAATCCGATTTCACTCTCACGCCAGTTAGTGCACGATCCATCAATCATCTGAATCCTGAAGATTGCAGAGTTTACATATCTTATACGGCACTATTTGCTAAAGTGCCGGTCGTAATAACTACAGTTGTACCGCACCGGGAACCATGGACCGACTTCTTCGCGCGTTACATTCACTCCTGACATGAAGGCGCTATGAAGAAAACCGGGCAGTTCTGTTCCAAACTTTTGCATCCCCGCTACTGGTTTACCTGGTTCGGGCTGGCAGTGCTCTGGCTGCTGGTGCAGCTCCCCTATCCTTTATTAATCCGGCTGGGTGCGACGGCGGGCCGGCTATCACGCCACTTCCTGAAGCGGCGCGAACGTATCACGCGGCGTAACATCGAACTCTGCTTCCCGCATATTAATGAAGACGAGAAAGAGATGATGATTGCCGGCAATTTTGAGTCGCTGGGCATGGCACTGGCGGAAACCGGCATCGCCTGGTTCTGGTCCGATGCGCGCGTGCGACAGCTGTTTCAGGTGCACGGCATCGCCAATCTTCAGCTGGCGCAGAGCCAGCAGCGCGGCGTAATGGTAATTGGCGTGCACTTTATGTCGCTGGAGCTGGGTGGCCGTATCACCGGACTGTGCCAGCCGATGATGGCGATGTATCGCCCGCACAATAATCAGGCGATGGAGTGGGCGCAGACCAAAGGGCGCATGCGATCCAATAAAGCAATGATTGATCGACGCGATCTGCGCGGCATGGTTCAGGCGCTGAAACAGGGCGAAGCCGTCTGGTTCGCGCCGGATCAGGACTACGGCCCGAAAGGCAGCGTGTTTGCTCCGCTGTTCGCGGTCGAGAAAGCGGCCACCACCAATGGCACCTTTGTGCTGTCGCGGCTGGCGAAACCGGCGATGCTGACCATCGTGCTGATTCGTAATGCGCGCAAAGACGGCTATCAGCTGATCATTCAGCCGCAGCTGGAAAACTACCCGCATGATGATGAAGCGGCCGCCGCGGCGTACATGAATCGGGTGATTGAGAAAGAAATTCTGCGCGCGCCTGAGCAATATCTGTGGCTGCATCGCCGCTTTAAAACCCGTCCGCCAGGCGAAGCTTCACTTTACGTCTAACCGGCGCTCGTGAATGATAGTCCGCACGAAGACGTAACCTGCGGACTATTATAATGGAACACTCTGAGACAGCAGGCTGGCTGCGACCGCTGCACGCCGACCGGCTTACGCCCTACCTGGAAGTTGATGCTGCGCGCCTGCAGCGTAACCTGCAACGGATGCAACAGAAAGCCGATGCCGCCGGCGTCGCGCTGCGTCCACACATCAAAACTCATAAAAGCGTCTGGATCGCTGAACAGCAGCGCCAGCTAGGTGCACGCGGCATTACCGTGTCGAAACCGAGCGAAGGCGTGGCTTTTGTGCACGGCGGGGCACGCGATGTACTGCTGGCTTATCCCGTGGTGCACGCCGCCGCGCTGACCGAACTGCTGCAGCTGGCGGCACAGCATCAGGCGCGCATTACCTGCATCGCAGACTGCGCGGCTGGCGTGAGCGCTATTGTTGCCGCCCAGCAGCAGCAGCCGGACTGCGCGCTGGCGATCGCCATTAAAGTGGATGTGGGTCTGCATCGCGTTGGCGTCGATCCGCATAGCGATAGCGCGCTGACGCTGGCGCAGCAGATTGTCGCCAGCGGATTGCCCTTCGCCGGACTGATCTCGCATGCAGGTCATGCGTACGCTGCGGGTCATGCCACGGCGATAGCTGAGGTGGCGCAGCAGGAGATCGTGCTGATGCGCGACCTGCAACGGCGGCTGCTGGATGCCGGTTTTTCCCCTTGTCCCGTCTCGGTTGGCTCCACGCCCACGGCGCTGGCGGCACCGGTAGCCGCCGGCAGCGATGAAATTCGTCCCGGCAATTATGCCCTGCTGGATCTCACTGCCTGGCGTCTGGGCTTGTGTGAGGCGGATGCGCTGGCGTTAACGGTCGTGACGCGCGTGGTGGCCGTTAATCCTTATTACGCCATCATTGATGCCGGCTCCAAAATGCTGAGCTCGGACAAAGGCCCGCACGGCACCAATGCCAGCGGTTTCGGCATCGCGGTGGACGAGCATGGCCATCAGTATGAAGTGCAGAAGTTGTCGGAAGAGCACGGCTTTTTAACCTATGGCGAACATGCGCCTGCGGTTGGTGCCCTGCTGCGCATCTTCCCTAATCACAGCTGCGCGGTGGTGGCGCAATCCGATCGCTTCGTGCTGCGTCAGGCCGACGGCAGCGCCGGACTGCATGACATTCAGGGGCGTGGCCGTTTTATCTGACAAAAAACGCTGTTGCAGCACACTTCCGTCACCGGGCCGTTTGCAGTCCGGTGCCCTTCAGTTAAGGTGACAGGCGATGTTTCAGGTTTAATTTGTCGTTTACCTGCCCCGCGGAGGCTCCATGCTGCCATCTCAGACAGTGACGCTCACCATTCCCCGTAACTGGTTAGATCTGTACGAAACCATCTGGAAACCCGAATGTTTTGCAAAGTGGGCCAGCGGCCTGAGTAGCAGCACGCTGACGCAGGAAGGCCAGTACTGGAAAGCGAAAGGCCCGGAAGGCACAGTGAAGATTCGTTTTACCCCCTATAACCCGTTTGGCGTGATGGATCACTGGATCGACACCGGCAGCGGTAAAGAGATTTATATGCCGATGCGGGTCATTGCCAACGAGCAGGGGGCCGAAGTCGTCATGGTGGTTTATCGCCAGCCGCTGATGTCTGACGAGAAGTTCGCCGGGGATGTTGCCTGGGTAAAACGCGATCTTGAGCGCCTCCTGCATCTGTTAACCCATTAGAATCAATGCATTATCCCACCAGCCACCCTTTATCCTGCGCTGGACGCAATCGTTAAAAAGCAGCATTTTTTTCGCGCAGCGGTGTTTAACTGTTTCACCGCGCGCAAAGCGCATTTTCGCACCATTCACCAGTCTGGCTAAAGCGTCGTAACCGGGAAAATTCCTGGTCGTGCCGGACTGGCGAGAGCTGAGTGCTTCTGATTTATCTCTGTTTTTTCCTGTGCGCTGACTTGTACAACTTTGCAGCACCATAAAAGGTGGAAAAGGACTAATAAATTGTAAAGACCAGAACTTATATATTCACATCCATATTCTGAAACCATTTATTCCTGCAGTCGATTTATAGGAGTTTTCTTATGGTGTTAATTTAAATAAAACACGGTATAACTCCTTCACACACAGCAGTACTTAATAATAAAAACAGCAGGGACATAACATGGATCGCTCAACCTATCCTTTGTTATCTGAAAAAGAATTCGTTGAGATTGCCAGACGGATACTGGCCGGAAAATATAATAATGCAAAAGGATTTTATAACGATCTCGCGGATTTCCTCCTGACCGGAGGAGATACCGCGCAGACGCCACAACAATTACGCGCCAGGGGCATCATTTTATTATCAGAGCATCACTTAATTAACAGCATCGCGACGTGGCCGGCACTGAAAGGTATCTCAGGACTGCGACAGGAAGCGCTGCATTGATGTGATCTGTACTCTGGGCCGCCGCCCGGGTGAACCCTTAATTGCACTGGTACATGTACCATAATGAGCAGAGTATGGCGATACGCGAAAGAAATCTGGCCAGCGCCAAATGGTCAGTGTTGTCATCAATAAAAATCGTTGGCATTGGGGTATTACAGCTTTCACTGCTGGCGCAAATCCTGCAGGCAAATGAGCTCAATTTGCTCGCGATTGCCGTAGTGATCTTATTAGTGATTGATACACTAGCCGATCGCGGCTTCGGTAACGCACTTATTCGCTATCAAAGTTTAAATAACAGCGAACTCTCGACGCTTTACTGGGGTAATGTATTAAGCGGTCTATTTATTTTTGCCGCGCTGTTTATCGGCAGTGACATTTACAGCCGAGTAATGGGACAGCCGGAACTGGCAATTATGCTGGAGATGATTTCCGTCATCTTTATTATTATTCCGCAGGGGCAGCACTATCGCGCCATCCTGCAACGGGAAAAACAATTTACGCGCATTGCCTTTACGGAAACGTCTTCCGTGCTGGCAGGGCTGGCGGTCACGCTGTTTACCGTGTGGCTGACGCCGTCAGTGCTGTGCGCCATCTGGGGTTACCTGGCGATGGTTTCCATCAGAATGCTGATCTACTGCTACTACGGACGTCCCTGGTTCCAGCCGGAGTACCGTTTTAGCCTGAAAGCTTTCGCCGCAGTGCGAGCAAGAAACGGATAATAACAACAAGTCTGTATGGTGGGCTCTGGGCATCTGCAAGATGCGTTCGCGTGCTGGTTACCAGCACGCTTTTTTCTTTTTATGCTTCCAGTAACTCTTCCAGCGAATGATAAGCCAGCTCGCTCAGCTTGCCATTGCGGTGCAGGCGCAGCCATCCCACCAGCATGCGCAGCTCATCAATCACCATAAACAGATCGGCCATGTCGTTTTTGCTTTTCACCTGCAGGCGGGTTAGCGCATTCAGCTTGTGTGCATTCACCGTTTTATGGCTGATACCGAGCCGGTTACCAATCTGCTCCGTGTTGTAGCCCCACGCCATCATCAGCAGCACCCGCAGCTGCCGGTCCGGTAGCAGAATGTCAGCCCCCTCCTGCAACTGCGGTATCCCGCCAGCGATACAGGCCAGCAGGCAACGACACAGCGCGGTGTGTGAGGACTTTAAATCGAGGACGCTGAGTCCGGGCAGATAACGACTGAGAGCGTGCATCATCGGCAACAGGCGTCGCGTCAGCACCAGCACCTGCATAGCCGGAAACTGTTGCTGCAGCGCATACAGCACTTTGAAGGTGCCACTCAGCGGCATATTCTCGTGAAAGATAAACACCAGCAAGCGGGGTCGCAGCTTTTCACACTGCGAGATGACGGTACTGAGCGACCAGAGCTCATGCACCCGGCAGCCTACCGGTAATGCCGTCAGCAGGCTTTCCAGCCCGAGTGCCGCCAGCTTGTCGGAGGAGTAATAGAGGATGTCTTCGCTGTGTTTTTTCATGCCTGTCCAGAGTTGCTGCACGTCGCGCCCGTAAATGATGAGCCTGAATGAGCAGGCATTAATCAGGTACGACACATCATCGGCGAAACTTAAATCAGGGCCGATCCGCCGTCTCGCATCATTTTTATTGATGCGAAAACACCGGCTGATAACCGCGTTATCTCTGTAACAAGCCCATTAGCAGGCTCGCCATTAAGATGGCTAATCCGAAAACCTTTTTTTAGAAAATCTCAGTGGTCTACACTCTGGGAAATCTTTAGCCTTGCCGCCAGTTTACTGGAGTGCTCTATGTTATTAACCGTCCTGTACATCATTGGAATTACCGCCGAAGCAATGACCGGTGCGCTGGCGGCAGGCCGACGCAAAATGGACCTGTTTGGCGTCATTATTATTGCGTCGGTCACGGCGATTGGCGGCGGCTCGGTGCGCGATATTCTGCTGGGCCACTATCCGCTCGGCTGGGTGAAACACCCGGAATACATCATGATCGTCGCGGCGGCGGCCGTGGTCACCACCTTTGTCGCGCCGCTGATGAATCATCTGCGTAAAGTGTTTCTGGTGCTGGATGCGCTGGGTCTGGTGGTGTTCTCGATTATCGGCGCACAGGTTGCGCTGGATTCCGGCCATGCGGCGATCATCGCCGCCATCGCCGCAGTCATAACTGGCGTTTTTGGCGGCGTGCTGCGCGATATGTTCTGCAACCGCATTCCGCTGGTGTTCCAGAAAGAGTTGTATGCCGGTATCGCTTTTGCCTCCGGCTGGATGTATATCCTGCTGCTGAAAACACCGCTGGCGCATGAAGTGGTGGTGATCATCACGCTACTGTTCGGCTTCTTCGCCCGCCTGCTGGCGCTGCGCTTCCGCCTCGGTCTGCCGATTTTCAACTACCCCCACCCCGAGCACTGACGGCTGCGCCGGGATATTCTGCTGCTGCAGAAAGTGAATCAGCGACTGCAGGCGCGCATCCTGCAGCATCGTCACCAGCCGCTGTGCCAGGACGTTGCCGATACCCGGCAGCTGCTGCCAGCTGTCGGCTGAACGCGCCAGCAGCTGCGACCACTGCGTATCGGGCAACGCCTGGAGTGCCGTGCGCGGCAGCGGTAAGCCCAGCGCGCTGATCCAGCGGCGCAGCGGCTGCTGGCGCGTCAGGTTAAAGCGATGCCAGATCTGCCGGGCGCGTACGGTGGAGATGCCCTGCGCCTGCGCAATCTGCTCTGGCGTGAGCGTCAGCCAGGAGAACAGGTGGCTGATGCTGCCGCCGTCCAGCAGACGCTGCCAGCTACTGCGCTGCATGCCAGCAATATCCAGCACCGACTTGTGACTCAGCCAGCTGAGACGCGACAGAAACTGCGCGCTACACCCTGGGCTGAAGTGCAGGCAGCTCAGCGGATTGAATACG
Organism: Pantoea sp. Morm; assembly: GCF_016643525.1. Lineage (NCBI taxonomy): Bacteria > Pseudomonadati > Pseudomonadota > Gammaproteobacteria > Enterobacterales > Erwiniaceae > Pantoea > Pantoea sp. Morm. Next base: position 11,066 of record NZ_VOQX01000115.1, read on the forward strand.
TCGTCCTGCGGCGGCGACGGATAGTCGCGCTGCGCCACGCGCCAGATCACCCGTTCCAGCCGCGGAATACCCAGCCCGGCCAGCGACAGCGTGACCTGATCGCCGGCGATCACATCCCACTGCTTCCAGCGACGCAGCGAGCCCAGATTGACCCGCCGGACTGTTTTATCCTCCAGCTGCACCGGCTGCAGGTTCAGCACCACGGCAATTTTGCCGGTGCGTCCGACGTTGAAATCCACCGACAGCACCTCGCTGCTGACTTCGGCAGGCTGATATTTCCACGCGGCCGACCAGCTGCCCTGCCCGGGCTGCCAGTCGCGCCCGACGCGCTGCGGTGACTGATGAATCACCACACCATCGGTGACAAAAGGCAGCGGCTGGCGATACCAGCGCTCACGCCAGGCTGCGACCTCCTCTTCATTGCTGACCTGGCGACTCCACTGCTGCGTCAGGGCGAAGCCCCACTGCGTAAGCTGCGCCAGCCGCGCCTGCATCATCGGCGGCCCATCCGGCCATGCCCAGATAAACACGCCAATGCGCGACAGCAGCGGACTGGCTTCGCGCCGCATCATGGCGCCCGCCACCTGGGCGCGCGCATTCTGACCGCCGTCGCGCGCCTGAAGATGATCGGTCATCGTCAGAAACAGTTCACCCTGCAACACCACTTCCGCACGGTCGGTCGCGATATGCTGCGGGATCGCCGCAATGTGCGGTGCTTTCGCCAGCCATTGTTCACCGCGCAGTCCGTCGCCCCGGCTGATCAGGCCCGCCAGTTCGCCGTGGCGATACACCAGCGTCACCGCCACGCCATCGACTTTCGG
>NZ_VOQX01000116.1:0-11851 GCF_016643525.1 Pantoea sp. Morm
GCAGGTGGCGTACGCGTGCTGGAAGTGACGCTGCGCACGCCGGTGGCGATGGATGCGCTGCGGGCAATGATCAAAGAAGTCCCGGAAGCGATTGTGGGTGCCGGCACGGTGATCAATACCCAGCAGCTGAAAGAAGTGACCGACGCCGGCGCGCAGTTTGTCATTAGCCCGGGGCTCACTGAGCCACTGCTCAAGGCGGCGGTGGAAGGCCCGGTGCCGCTGATTCCAGGCATCAGCACCGTGTCGGAACTGATGGTCGGCATGGATTATGGTTTGCGCGAGTTCAAGTTCTTCCCGGCAGAGGCTAACGGTGGCGTCAAAGCGCTGGCGGCGATTGGTGGTCCATTCCCGCAGGTGCGTTTCTGCCCGACCGGCGGCATTTCACCGGCCAACTATCGTGACTATCTGGCGCTGAAAAGCGTGCTGTGTATTGGCGGCTCGTGGCTGGTGCCAAACGATGCGCTGGAGAGCGGAGACTGGGATCGTATTACGCAGCTGGCGCGTGAGGCTGTGGCAGGTGCGGCTTCACCCTGCTGATCGTGAATAGCGCTGCCGCGTAACTGCAACGCGGCAGCGGTCAATTTTTGCGAGTGGTGATGGCGCTGCGTCACCACCCGGTCAATCAGCCCTGAACCTGCACGGCTGCGGCGCTGGCAATGGCGCGGGCCACGGCATCATCGGTGCTGTCACCGGTCGCCAGCGCGACACCCAGACGGCGCTGCCCCGCAATTTCCGGCTTACCAAACAGGCGCAGCTGCAAACCGGCGCCAAGTGCGGCTTCCACATTCACAAACTGCACGTTGTGGCTATCGAGCTGTGGCAGGATCACCGCCGAAGCAGCCGGTCCATACTGGCGAATGCCGCCAATCGGCAGGCCGAGGAAGGCGCGCACGTGCAGCGCGAACTCAGAGAGATCCTGCGAAATCAGCGTCACCATACCGGTATCGTGCGGACGTGGAGAGACTTCGCTGAACACCACCTCGTCGCCGCACACAAACAGCTCCACGCCAAACAGGCCGTAACCGCCGAGCGCTTTCACCACGTTAGCGGCGATATCCTGCGCACGCTGCAGGGCCAGTTCGCTCATCTGCTGCGGCTGCCAGGATTCCCGGTAATCGCCATCTTCCTGACGATGGCCAATTGGCGCGCAGAAATGGATGCCGTCCACCGCGCTGATGGTCAGCAGGGTGATTTCAAAATCGAACTTCACGACGCCCTCGACAATCACCCGGCCCGCGCCTGCGCGTCCGCCTTGCTGCGCATAATCCCAGGCGTGATCCAGCTGGCTGGCTTCGCGAATGAAGCTCTGGCCTTTACCGGAGGAGCTCATTACCGGTTTCACGATGCAGGGAAAACCGATCTCGTGCGCGGCCGCGACGAAACGCGCTTTGCTATCCGCAAACTGATAGGTTGAGGTCGGTAACGCCAGCTCTTCTGCCGCCAGACGGCGAATGCCTTCGCGGTTCATGGTCAGACGCGCAGCACGGGCCGTCGGCACCACTTTTTGCCCCTGCGCTTCCAGCTCCAGCAGTTTTTCGGTGGCGATGGCTTCGATTTCCGGCACCACAAAGTGGGGCTGCTCCTGCGCAATCAGCGCCGCCAGTGCGTCACCGTCCAGCATGTTAATGACGTGGCTGCGATGCGCAACGTGCATCGCCGGGGCATCGGCATAGCGATCGACAGCGATCACTTCCACCCCGAGACGCTGACACTCCAGCGCTACCTCTTTGCCTAATTCACCTGAACCTAACAGCATGACACGCGTTGCGGCAGGACGCAGCGCGGTTCCGAGAGTCGTCATAATTTCACCTTAGCAGTCAAAATGCGCGCGCAGTATAAACGAAAACGTTTGCGTACTCACGCATTGTGCACGTCCGGCTTTGCCATACTTTGCCGGCTCTGACGTTAACTGACACAGCGTGCGGCAGCATAGTGAGCGGAAACTTAAACAGGAGTTAAACGATGAGTAACTGGCTGCAGCAAATTCAATCGGTTCTGGCAAAGAAGGGCGGTGACGGCAAATCAGGCGGCCTGAGCGATATGCTGGCACCCGGCGCGCTGGGTGGCCTGGCGGGTTTACTGGTTGCCAGCAAATCGTCACGCAAGCTGTTAACCAAATACGGCGGCACCGCGCTGCTGGTCGGCGGCGGGGCGGCGGCAGGCGCGGTGCTGTGGAATAAATACAAGCAGCGCGTGCGGGAAACCCATCAGGATGAGCCTGCGTTTGGCCAGTTGCAGACGCCGCTCGACCAGCGCGCGGAGCGACTGGTAACCGCGCTGGTGTTTGCTGCGAAAAGCGACGGGCACATTGACGATCGCGAGCGCACGGCCATCGAGCAGAATATCCATCAGGCCGGTTACGGTGCGCAGGCGGAAGCGCTGATTCAGCAGGCAATGAACCGTCCGCTCGATCCGCAGTGGCTGGCCGCCGACGTGAAAAACGAAGAGGAAGCGCTGGAACTCTATTTCCTTAGCTGCGCGGCGATCGATGTCGATCATTTCATGGAACGCAGTTACCTCTCCGCGCTCGGCGATGCGCTGAAAATCCCGCAGGACGTGCGCGACGGTATTCAGCGCGACATCGCGGCGGAAAAAGCGGCCTGAGTCACGCCGGAGGCGGTTGCGGCGGCCTCCGGTTACACTTCGCGTGCGTTTCCGGCTTGGCTTCCTCTGCCAGAAGTGCCACGCTTGCAGGATGTCGTCTTTCAGGGAGAAACTCTGTAATGAATCAGCCGCAAGCGAAAAAAATCCCCCACCACATGACGTTACACGGCGAAACGCGCACCGATAACTATTTCTGGCTGCGTGATGATGACCGGCAAAACCCCGAGGTACTGGCTTATCTGGAGGCGGAAAACCGCTACGGTAAAGCGATGATGGCTTCTCAGGATGCGTTGCAGGATCGGGTATTGAAAGAGATCATCGATCGGCTGCCGGCGCAGGACCATTCGGTACCGTACGTTAAACGCGGCTATCGCTATCAAAGCCGTTACGAAGCCGGCAATGAGTACGCAGCCTATTTCCGCCAGCCGGTGGATGCGCCCGCCGACCAGCCGTGGCAGCTGCTGTTAGATGGCAACCAGCGCGCCGCACACAGTGATTTTTACACCATGGGCACGCTGGATATCAGCCCGGATAACCAGGTGATGGCGCTGGCGGAGGATTTTTTATCGCGCCGCCAGTACGGCATCCGCTTTCGTAACCTCAATAGCGGCAGCTGGTATCCGGAGGTGCTGCGCGACGCGTCCTCCAGCGTGGCGTGGGCCAACGACTCACGCACCCTCTACTACGTACGCAAGCATCCGAAAACGCTGCTGGCTTATCAGGTGTGGCGTCACGAACTGGGGCATCCGCAGTCGGAAGATCAGCTGGTATATGAAGAGCAGGATGAGTCTTTCCACCTCAGCGTGCATAAAACCACTTCGGAACACTTCATTCTGATCGCGCTGTTCAGCACAACTACCAGTGAAATTCTGCTGATTGACGCGGAATATCCGGACGCACAGCCGCAGGTGTTTTGTCCGCGGCGGCGCGATCATGAATACAGCATCGATCACTATGATCACCAGTTCTTCATTCGCTCCAACCGCGACGGCAAAAATTTCGGCCTGTACCGCAGCGCGTGGCTGGCTGAAGATCGCTGGCAAACCCTGATTCCGCCGCGCGACCACGTAGTGATGGAAGATTTCCAGCTGTTTCGTAACTGGCTGGTGGTCGAAGAGCGTCAGCGCGGGGTAAACACGCTGCGCCAGATTAACTGGGCGAGCGGCGAGAGTTACGGTATTGCCTTTGACGATCCGGCCTATGTCACCTGGCTGGCCTACAACCCCACGCCGGAAAGTGACACGCTGCGCTACGGCTACTCGTCGATGACGACGCCGACCACGCTGTTCGAACTGAACATGGAGACCGGCGAGCGGCGCATTCTCAAGCAAACCCCGGTGCCGGGCTTTGACTCTGCCGACTACAAAAGTGAACACCTGTGGATCACGGTGCGCGACGGCACGGAAGTGCCTGTCTCGCTGGTTTATCACCGCAAACACTTTCAGCGCGGCGCCAATCCGCTGCTGGCGTACGGCTACGGCGCGTATGGCAGCAGCATGGAGGCCAGTTTTGGCACCAGCCGCATCAGTTTGCTGGAGCGCGGTTTCATCTACGCGATTATCCACGTGCGCGGCGGCGGCGAGCTGGGCCAGCAGTGGTATGACGATGGCCGGCTGCAACATAAAATGAACAGCTTCACCGACTTCATTGATGTCACTGAAGCGCTGGTGGCGAAAGGCTACGGTAACCCGCAGCAGCTGTACGCGATGGGCGGCAGTGCCGGGGGCTTGCTGATGGGCGGTGTGCTGAATATGGCGCCGCAGCTGTTTCACGGCGTGATCGCTCAGGTGCCGTTTGTCGATGTGGTCACGACCATGCTCGATCCGTCGATTCCGCTGACTACCGGTGAATATGATGAGTGGGGCAATCCGGAGCAGGCGGAATTCTATCGCTACATCCGCCAGTACAGCCCGTATGACAACGTGACGGCGCAGGCGTATCCGCACCTGCTGGTGACGACCGGGCTGCACGATTCGCAGGTACAGTACTGGGAGCCGGCGAAGTGGGTGGCAAAGCTGCGTGAGCTGCGCACCAACGATGCACTGCTGTTACTCTGCACCGATATGGATTCCGGCCACGGCGGCAAATCAGGACGTTATAAATCCTATGAAGGCGTGGCGCAGGAGTTCACTTTCCTGATCGCCCTGGCGCAGGGCACGCTGCCGCCGCGCAGCGATTACTGAGTGTCCTTAACGTATTTGCGCAGCGTCTGCCGCAGCGGCGCGCGCAAATCACGTACGTTTTCCAGTACCCAGCGCAGATAGCCCGGATCTTTACGCGCGATGCTGCCGATGCTCTGACCGCGATACTTACCAAACGGGAACACCTCGTCACTGACCGGCGCCGGCTGGCAGCGACTCACCATCTCGCTGGCGCTCCAGCCGGAGGTTTCCATAATGCGGATCAGCAGCGCGGCGGTGACGTAGCAATCGTACAGCGCGCGGTGCGCGTGCAGGTCTTCCGGCGGCGACACCTCAAGTTTCAGGCTGTGACGCAGCGCCTGGTTACCGTATTTAATGCCCGGCCACAGCTGGCGCGCCAGCGTCATGGTGCAGATCCATTCGCCCGGCATCGTCGGCAGCATGCGCCGGTCAAAGCTGGCGTTATGCGCCACATAGTGCGGGCTACCGTGATAGCGGCCAATCGCCTCTTCGATGGTCGGTTTGCCTACCACCATGGCTTCAGTGATGCGGTGCACCGCCATCGCCTGACGACTGATGGGCCGGTCCGGGCAGATCAGATCGCTCATCGGATTGACGATCTGGCCGTCAATGACATCCACTGACGCCACTTCCACCACGCCGCCCTGCAGGCCACAGGTTTCCGTATCGATTACGCGTAACATAAATTATTTCTGCTTAGGTTCGTAGGGCAGGCGGGAGAGACTGAGCGATGCCTGGCGATAGGCCATCAGGCGCTGACGGAACCAGTCGCGCAGCGCTTCCGGCTGCTCGCGCTCCACCATCTCGGCGATCACCGGCATGTTGTAGCGCTCTTTAAACGCCACGCCAGCGGCGGCGAGATCGACGTTTACTTTGTCTTTCTCTTCCTGCGACAGCAGGGCAAGGTTTTGGCTCATGCTTTTCTCCTGATAAACAGGGGCAAAAATAATGGTTTCGCCCTGCTGGATCAAGGGAATTGGATCGCACCGCAAGTCTCGACAGCCTAAAAGCAGCGGCGTATCCTGCTGCCACATTTGCGGCGCAGTGCCGCAGTTAAAAGGGAAGACGTGATGATGAAAACTGCATCCAGGCGCGTTATCGTGCTACTGCTGGCGGGCGCGACGCTGGGCTTCAGCCAGCTGGCTCTGGCACATGCCCACCTGAAAGCCCCGGTGCCGGCGGATAACGCCGTGGTGGAGCGCGCGCCGCAGCAACTCACCCTGACATTTACCGAAGATATTGAACCGGCATTCAGCGGCGTGGAAATGACCAACGCGCAGCAGCAACCGGTGGCGCTGGAGAAAGCCCAGCTGAATCCGCAGCAGCACGATCAGCTGATTGTGCCGATCGCCCAGCCGCTGGCGTCGGGCCAGTATCAGGTCAACTGGCACGTGCTGTCAGTGGACGGCCACAAAACCAAAGGTAGCTACAGCTTCAGCGTGAAGTAATGAGTCTTAGCGCGTTCTGGATCGTCCTGCGGGCGCTGCATTTTCTGGCGCTGTTTCTGCTGACCGGCAGTGCATTTTATACCGCGCTGCTGGCACCGGCGCGCTACCGACCGGTGCTGACACAGCGCTGGCGGCGGCTGATGGGATACAGCGCCGTGCTGAGTTTACTCAGTGCGCTGTTGATGCTGGCGGCGCAGACCGGGCTGATGAGCGGCGACTGGCGCAGTATCGCCAGCATCGACGTCTGGCTGGCGGTGCTGGGCACGCGCTTCGGCTCGGTTTGGCGCTGGGTTATCCTGTTTGCCCTGCTCAGCACGCTGGCGCTGCGCCTGCGGGGTAATCTGCGCCAGCAGGCGTTACTGGCGACTGCGCTGTTGCAGCTGGTGGCGCTGGCGGGCGTCGGCCATGCGGCGATACGCGACGGCATGCCGGGACTGCTGCAGCAGGGGAATCATGCGCTGCACTTGATCGCGGCCGCCTTCTGGGCCGGTGGCCTGCTGCCGCTGCTGCTATTAATGCGCGAGGCGCGTAACATCGCCTGGCGCACCGATGCCATTCGCAGCATGATGCGCTTTTCACGCTATGGTCATCTGGCCGTGGCGCTGGCGATTGTTACCGGCACGGTCAACAGCCTGCTGATTGCCGGCACGCCGCTCAACTGGACCGCCACGCTGTGGAGCGAGCTGCTGGTGAGCAAAGCGCTGCTGGTAGCACTGATGGTGCTGATTGCGCTACTTAATCGCTATCTGCTGGTGCCGCGTTTTCGCCTAGCCGCCAGCCGGGCACCGAAACTTTTTATTCGTCTGACGCAGCTCGAGCTGCTGCTGGCGTTAATTGTTATCGGGCTGGTGAGCGTGTTTGCTACGCTGTCGCCGGCCTGAATCTGTTAAAAGATGAGATGAGGTCGAGATTTTGCTGAAGAAACTGATTCCAGCTGGGTTACTGATAGCGTTGTGCAGCCAGGCGTTCGCCGGGCAGATTATCACCGTCAGCCGTTTTGAAATTGGCAAAGATAAGTGGCCGTTCACCCGTGAAGAGGTGATGCTGACCTGCGAGAAAGATGGCGCGCTATTTGCCATCAACCCCAGCACACTGCTGCAGTATCCGCTCAATGATAAAGCGCTGGCGCGCGGCAATGCCGGGCAGGGCACATTGCAGTCCATCGATACCATCCTTGCCGCCGATAAAGCGCATCCCGGACAAAAGATGAGCCTGCAGCCGATCGTCGATCGCGCCCAGCAGCTGTGCGGTAAATAATCCCTGCATTTTCAGGCGTAGCGCACATTTTTGCCGCTGCGCCTGCCAGCCGTTAGTGCCAGCGCGATCACAGAGTTGGCAGCTTTTGCCGGCGGCGAAGCCCGCTGGCTGGAAAATCACCGATGCTGGTCTACCTTTAAAAGGCAAGGCGTCCTCGCCTGCAAAAATGCCAACTTTTAGCGCACGGCTCTCAACGAGCCATTTCCCTGGACCCGATACAGGAATCGTATTGGGTCTTTTTTTGTCTCTTTTTCGGCGTACTCTTTACCTGGCGAAATGGCAGTCGTGGCCGCAGCAAAATAATTATTTTAAATGCCTGAGGCTTTCAGCGATTAAAATAGTGACTGATTCTATCCACTTAAAACTTTAAACGCGGAGCGTTCACCGTTTCGTTACGCCTTTAATTGGCCATTAAATTTTATTACCCCTTGTGTTTATCCGCCAGACGTGCGTTAATGCGTCTCCGGTCTGATAAGCAGACAGTCCCATAGTTAGTTCGTTTTGTATCTCTCATCTGTGTTAGTGCCTTTCCTGTGCCTTTCTCTTTGAGTTTTATCTCAGGTTCTGATGTGTCGCTGCGGTTCAGCCTCTAATGCCATATGGCTCATTATCAAGGTATAAACATGTCAAATAAAATGCTCGGTACAGTAAAATGGTTCAACGCTGAGAAAGGTTTCGGCTTCATTTCTCCGGAAGACGGCAGCAAAGACGTTTTCGTCCATTTCTCTGCCATTCAGGGAACTGACTTCCGTTCACTCGATGACGGTCAGAAAGTTGAATTCTTTGTAGAAAACGGCCCTAAAGGTCCGTCAGCTGTTAACGTTACAGGTCTCTGATTATTACAGTAATTAATGCTATGAGATGCCCACAATGTCAGGGCTCTCAATATCGCCAGTCCGTTTTTGACAGGAACAGGCAAAATCCACTCGGTGCAAAATGTATTTTTTGTAAGTCGATTATGGTTGCCTTCCCCTCGTCGTTGTATGTGATGAAAGAAGCGAATTAATTCAGTTGTGTTATTCATGTGGCGAAACAAATTAATAACCACACCTGATGACTAACGCAGCGAGTACCCTATTATTGGTCACCTTCGGGTGGCCTTTTTTGTTTATCGCGTTAGCCGAGGGCAGGCGATAAGCAAAGCGTTAACCCATAACTAATTTACTTCTTACGCTTAATTCACAGATGCGTGATAAACCCGCCGGGCTGAAGGATAACGCAACTAAAATAGTTATTACCCAATGTGGGGTATGGAGGTGCTTATGTCAGAACGACCCGATGATGTCACTCCGCTGCCTGATGATGCGCAGGTGCCCGGCGAAGAGCCGCTTGATGACGATGATGATACCGGCACCGGATTGCCTGAAGACGATGGGCAAAAACCGATCTAATCGATAAACCTCCCGCGGGAGGTTTTTTTATCATGTGGGTATTGGCTGTGGTGGAATCAATAGCTTCCCCAATCATTCCCATTTCCATTCAGCACGGTGGTTTATGCTGTTCACGTTGAGGCGTTTTTCTTCGCGCGCCGGGTACGCAGATATTCTTCCAGATAAGGCAGCAGTTCAAACACCACGATTGCGCACAGTACGCCAATAATATAACCCTGCGGCAGCGGATCGGCACGCAGCGTAAGAGTAAGCCGGGGCGTTTCATTGCCGGCCCCAAACAGCGCGAGAAATTGCGGCCAGTGACGGGAGATCACCAGTAGCAGCGCCATCAGCGGCACCATTTCGAGAAAACTGTGGATGTGTTGTTCGACCGGCGTCACTTTTCTGCTTTTCACCGCATAGCTGACGTCCCATAACGCAGTGGCTTCATGACAAAAAAACAGCACGATCATTAGCGCAATAATCAGCGCATTCACCTCAAGAAATAATGCCAGCAGCAGCGGAGTGCCCATCTCCAGAAACATTAAAATATGTATCCACGTTTCTTTAACGCCGGAGGTATGCTCTATTTCGGTTGCGCGATGACAAAGCCAGTCGGCAAAGCCAGCAATAAGCCAAACCGGTAAGACAAAATAGAGTAACAGCAACATTTGTGGATCAAGACTGTGCATCAGCATATCCTTTATTTCAGCGTAATAACCAAGCATAGCCATGAAAATTTAATCAGGGTAATGGTGGTGGGCGTTAATTAAGCCAGACGTAAAAATGCCGCCGGTAATAATACCCGGCGGCAATGAGGACAATAAATTTTCAGGGCAGGGCGCGGTAAGTACTGATGCCGCTAACGGTCAGGCCTGCGGCTGGCCTACCGGTCCTTTACTCATTGGACCGCCGGGCACCGGTTGTTCTGCAGGGACATTAGGGCGTCCGTCCGGGCCAATTGGCCGTTCAGGTTGCTGACAGCCAGCCAGCGCGGTCAGGGTGGAGAGGATTAACAGACTGGCAAACAGGCTCTTCATGCGATGATTTCCTGAGAATCGAAAGATAATGTCCGCCGCACGCGCGACGGCGGACCGGACGATAATGCATTAAGGTTCTTCGATACGTGCAACATCCACACGGGTATTCTCGCCCCGGCCATACACTTTGCCGCTTACCCGTACCTGATCCTCGGCGTTATAGGTTTTGCCTTTGAAGGTATCGGCTGCAGCCTTAATGGTCACGGTGCCGGTGCTGTCGCGAAACTGATAATTATCACCGCTTAACTTTTTAACGATATAACCTTCCAGCGTGACATAGCCGCCCTGACGAAAATCCCGAATCTGTTCGATATGCGTCTGGCCGGTGTCTTCAGAACCTTTATAACCGGCGTCCTGTTGTTTCTGTGGCGGCGGGGTTTTACCGCCCTCAAAGCCGCCCTGTTCAGCGATAGCGCCCAGACTAAACACCATCAGCAGTGACGCCAGTACCGTTTTTTTCATCATAATCATTCCCTCTTGATTGCAACATTCCACAATGACTTAAGCCTGGCACAGGATCGCGCATCCCGGGAGCCGTTACGCTGAATCGTTATTTAACACGCTTGCCGGAATGTCGATGCGATCGCCCAGCGACCAGCGTTTCTGCCCCAGCACGCGCTGCGGCGTGGTGTCCGGTACGTTGAAATAGTAACCGGCGGCGCCGTTATCGTCGGGCTGCGCTTTGAACAGCGTGTCCGGACGGATGCCCATCTCATTGAGGTCGTCGTCGCTTAACGCAAGGTAGGTGGCTAATGCAGACTGGCTCATGGCTTTCCTCCTGTCTTATGGGTACGTATTCAGTTAAGCATCGATTGGTATTTATGCCATCGGCTGCGCTTAATGCAGGCGGTGATGATTTGACGAACGCCAGATGCTGTTCTTGACTGAGTCGTACAGGCATCAAATTGAGGTCGCTACCATGACTGAGCTATTCCATATTATTTCCGTCGGTACCCTTGTCGCCGGACTTTATTTGCTCAATTAGCGCATTTATTAAGCGTGATAACATTGCGTGAGATAATACGTAAGTGACGTTGTCACATATTACGCATCGTCATGCTGAGCGCAACGCAGCGGATATTTGCAGCAGCCAGCCACAGCGAAAAATGGTATAACAGGGCGCATTGATTGATGGCCGCTTAACAGGATTTCGCATGGCAGCAAATACACACTATCTTCTTTGGGTGATGATTGGCACGCTCACCATTCTGAGCATTTTTATCGGCGCGATTGTCGGTCAGGCCAAAACGCCGCGCACCGGTTTGCTGACCTTTGCCGGTTTGTTTATCGGTTTTATGCTGGCGATCTTTTTAATCACGCGTTAGCCGGGATTCGTCATAGCCAACCTATGATTTTTAGCTGCGCCGTTACCAACTGCTGCCGTTGCGAATATGGCCCCAGCGCGGGGTGATATTCTGCTCCAGCTGATATATCAGCGCCAGAATCAGGTTGAGGTTATAGCGGGTCACCTCATTATGTTGCGTGATACAGGGTGATGACGATTCAATCAGATTGAAATTACTGTATTTTTCCAGCAGCCCGAGGTGCGGTAACACTTCCTGCTCGCGCTGATGATCGGCCAGAGCAGTAAACAGATAAATATTTTTCTGTGTCTGGCGATCGCGTCGCAGGGCATTGGGCAGGTATTTATTTAGCAACGCGACCGCAGCCGGGCTTATCTCTCCCATCATCGCCTTCCCCACACTGGGCCAAATCTGGCTTGCATAGTCACCGAGAAAAAACTGCGGTACTGCAGTAATAATGTTTCTGATGTTGTGGCGGATACCAAAGTAGAGCGCGGCACTGCCGCCTTTCGACGCGCCGAGAATGGTCACGTCAGAAGGTTGGGTTAGCTCAATCACCGCCCGGATGAGCTGGCTGACGCCGTGCTCGATGTTGAACTGAAGATTGTTACACAGGTAATACGCTGGCAAACCGTTGAAATCGTCTTTGATCCATAACACGGCTGC
>NZ_VOQX01000117.1:0-11833 GCF_016643525.1 Pantoea sp. Morm
TTTTGGATGCTTGGCCAGGAGGAGAAAATCAGGGAGACGATAATGCCACCCATCAGCAGTAACACAATCAGCGCGGAGAGCTTCACCAGCGCGCCGAATATCATGTCGCCTTGCTTGCCCGGTGCTTTAAACGTCGGCTTAGTGGCAGCCATAGAATTCTCGATCTCAGAGGGTAATCAGGGCGGCAACGAGGCCGCCCATCAGGCTGGCCAGCGCGGGCGCTGGCCGGGTCATACACTTACTGGTACAGCGCTTTACCGGAACTGTCTTTGATGTTGGCTTTCCAGGCAGCACGAATCTGATTCGCTACGCTCTCTGGCAGCGCTGCGTAATCCAGCGCCGTGGCCGTTTTGCTGCCGCCTTTGTACGCCCAGTCAAAGAACTTCAGCACTTCACTGCCCTTCTCCGCATTCGCCTGCTCTTTGTAGATCAGGATGAAGGTGGTTGAGGTGATCGGCCATGCATCGTTGCCTTTCTGGAAGGTCAGATCCTGGGCAAAGGTTTTGCTCCAGTCAGCGCCTTTGGCGGCGTTAGCAAAGCTGGCTTCGCTCGGAGCCACTGGTTTGCCGTCGGCATCAACCAGTTTGGTGTAAGTCAGGTTGTTCTGTTTGGCGTAGGCATACTCTACGTAGCCAATCGAGCCCGGCAGACGCTGTACAAACGCGGCCACGCCGTCGTTACCTTTACCGCCCAGGCCGGTTGGCCAGTTGACGGTGTTGCCTTTACCGATTTTGCTGTTCCAGGTCTCGTTCACTTTAGACAGGTAGCTGGTGAAGACGAAAGAGGTGCCGGAACCATCCGCGCGGCGCACCACGTTGATGTTGGTGTCTGGCAGCTTCACGCCCGGGTTCAGTTTGGTGATCGCCGGATCGTTCCACTTGTTGATGGTACCGAGATAGATGTCGCCGACCGTTTTACCGTCGAGCGTCAGCTCACCAGATTTAACGCCGGGAATGTTCACCGCCAGCACCACGCCACCGATCACCGTCGGGAACTGGAACAGGCCATTTTTCTGCAGATCTTCTTCTTTCATCGGCGCATCGGACGCACCGAAATCCACGGTTTTGGCAATGATTTGCTTCACGCCACCCGAGGAACCAATACCCTGATAGTTGATTTTGCTACCGGTGGCTTGCTGATACTCTGCTGCCCACTTGGCATAAACCGGTGCCGGGAACGTCCCGCCTGCGCCTGTCAGGTCGGTGGCTGCAAAAGCAGAAACCGCGCTTACTGCGAAGGTGGCGGCGAGAATTCGGGCTACGGTGCTACGCATCAGTGTCATGTTCCCTCCAGGGGATTAAAAATCAGGCTTGACGCCGTTTTAGTAAGAGTCAGTGATTGCTGCTGGAGGCAAAATAGGACAGTTTGATGACAGTGAAATGTACGAATTGTGACAGTAATATGACAATCGCCGGCGCGGCGATTGTCATCACTATAAAGGAAGCGGGTTACTGAATGGTGGCCTGCAGCAGGTAAACCTTGTCGAAGGTGCCGGCTTCGGGCGTCCCGATAGTTTGCAGTTTTGAGGCGAATACCAGCGGGCGGCCCGGTGCTGTAAAATCCAGCTGTAATCCGTCCGGCTGTTGTCCGTCCAGCGTTATTTGACTGACAATATTCTGGCCGAGATCCAGCTCGTTGGGCGCCGTAAAGGTCAGGGTGGCATCCTCGCTGCAGGTGACGTTAATGTTGACGCGCGCTTCGTTACCGTTGACGTCGTAAACGTCCATCGAACCATGGCTTAAATAATAGGGGCCGCCGAGATCGCAGCTGCCGGGGTCCGGTTCAGGATCGGGGCCGGGACCGGGACCGGCAGTTCCACATTCATTACCAAATTCCGGACGTGTCCAATAATCATGAGTAACTTCACTAATGCTAAAACAAATTTTATCAATAGGATCACTAGAATACGTGGCTATATTCGAATATCCAAGCCCCCATGATTTAATTGCCAATGCAGCTATTTCATTTACCGTGCCTTCTCTTTCGTTAATAGCTTTACTATCTACTCGAATAATATCACCATGTTTATACACTACCACCACCACAATATAAAAATAACCATGGGTGGCTTCAATATATGTATCATCGCTGCCGATAATCCCAGCAGGGGTAATATTAAAGCTACAGTACCCACTTCCTGGTTTATTATTGTTATTATTATCTGGGAAGCTATCGTAAGGACAGTACTCGCGAGGAGTAACAACAATGGGTATTTTAACACCTGCTTCCGTTCTTAACGGAAATAAAAAAATCAGAAAAAACAAACAACAAAAATTTATTTTCATTATGACTACCTAAAATCTAATGATACAGGATGGCAAAGGTGCCGGATGCCGTAAATAGCCCCCTGACGATATTTTTATTTTCGACAGCATCAGGTTCTGCGGCGATATAGCTGACAAAATCCAGCTGAGTCGTCCCCGCCTGCACGGCAAAGCTGGCCGGCTGGTTAAACGGCAGCGCCTGGCCCTGCGGCGTTTCCAGCCCGATGGCGATGCCACGCGCCTGGCTGCCGGCATCCGGCGTCAGCAGTCCGGGCAGCGCCGCGCTCTCGTTACCGCTGAAGGTGATCTCCAGTGTATTGCCGAGCGCGAGATCGCAGTTCTCGAGATGCAGGCTAAACGGCTTACCGCGCGTGCGCTGATTGAGATACAGGTATTTATCCGGCATTGCGCCGAGATCGATCTGTAGCTCTTCATCACCCGGCCGGATGGTGCAGGCTTCCTGCACCAGCGCGCCGGTGAAATGCAGGTTATCCGCCGCCTGCGCCGCTGCGTGCCCGACCAGCAGCCACAGCAGCGCCACGTTGATTAAAGGATTCATTACTGATACTCCGCCAGCAGGGTGGCGCTGGCTTCAAACGCCCCTTCCTGCAGGATGCCGTTAGGATCTTTCACCGGCACCGCCCACAGTGCTGGCGGGCGCAGCGGATCAAGGGGAATGCGCGTGTTGAGCAGCAGCGGCTTATCGTCAGCGGTCAGCCGCAGGCCCAAATCGGCCACGTTAGTTTGCAAAGCCGCGTTGTCAAAGGCAGTGGCCACGCCGTTCACCGCCAGCTGCAGCTGCATGGGCGGCGCCTCAGGATCGAGCGGCGGACACTCCAGCTGGTACTCCACCTGTTTGCGGTAGTTGACGCCGTCGATTTTGTTGACGCCGAGCTTATCGCCAAAATCAATTTCCAGCGTATTGCCGCCGCTGATGGTGCACTGCGGCGGCGGCACCAACACACCGTAAAAGCTCACCTCCTCTGCGCGCGCAGAGCAGGCGAGCAGCGCCAGCAACATTAGAAGCGTCAGCGGTTGCATATCAGATGAATTCCACTTTTAGCGTGGCGTTGCCGTTGAACGCGCCGGCCGTCAGCGTGCTGCCGGTTTTTTTCACCGGTACCGCCTGCAGTACCGGCAGCGTCGGATAGGTAAAGCTGAGCCAGGTATTGAGGCTCAGCTGGGTGCCGGAGCCGCTGCCCTGCAGCAGTTTGATCCCCAGGTTAGTATTATTGGTGGTGAGCACTTTAGTATCCCATGACGGTGCGGTGCCGCTGAACTGCATGCGCATGGTATTTTTCGGGTTATTTTTACAGTCCAGGGTAAAAGTCACCGGCTTGATATAATTGACGCCGTCAACTTCGGTAGTGACCACCTGGCTACCAAAATCCACATCGATCGGTTTGGCTCCATTCACCTCACACGAAGGGGGTTCAACCAGCGTACCGTGAAACTGAGCCTGAATATCGAACGCGTGAACCGGTAATACAAACGCGTTAAACAAAATCGCCAGCAAAATAAATTTATTCATTAGTTATCCTTTAACTGTGGTTATTGTAATTCAATTACCAGCAACGCCGTTGCAGTAAAATCCCCACTGGTTAACGTCGCACTCCTTCGCTTATAGGGCGCAGCCGTAATTTTCGGTACATCAGGATAGGTGAAACTGTACCAGCTATTATTCACCGCAAGGTTGTAATCATCAGGATCATAAAAAGCAATCCCGAGATTCGCTTTTGTGGTTGCCAGCAGGCTGGGATGAAAGCTGGAGATCGTCCCGGTAACCTGAATCCTCATACTATTACTGGGTATCTCATTACAATTCATAGTAAACGGGACCGGCTGCAGATAATTAAATCCATTTATTTCATCGATATTTACCCGGCCAAATTCAACGGTAATCGGCTGATTATTATTAATGACGCAGCCCGACCCGGCCTGAACGGTTCCACTGATTCTTATTTCGGTGGAAGCCGTCTCGGCGTGGCTGAATAAAGGCCCAGTCGCGTTCAATGCGGCCAGCATCAGGGTCAGGCCCGTTAATTTACGCTTCATAATTTCGCCTGCTGCGCTCTGCGGTGATGAACGGCATCGTTTTCTCGTCCGCGTGATTACTGCTGGCGCTTTTCCGGCACCACGCGGCAGTCGCTGGCGCAGCGGAAGGTCAGCGCCGGACGGCCACCGTAGTCGTTGATGTAGGTTAACACCGGCGCGTTGCCCAGCGCGCTGGCGCTGCCGCCCAGCTTAATGCTGCCCTTCGGCGGCACCATCAGCGGCGCAAAGCCCGCCACCGTTTTGCCTTCCTTGTGCGTCGTGGCATCAACCAGGGTGATGTAATACGGCGTCGGGTTGTGTGCCATGTAGCTATCTCCCTGACGGGTCAACGTCAGCTGCTCCTGCCACGGATTCTCCATCGCTTTGCGATCCGGTACGATCGCCGCCGGCCGGTAGAACAGCTTCACACGGGTTTGCAGCGCAATCTGCAGCACGTTGGGCTTTTCACTGCGCGGTGGGATTTCGCGCAGATTAAAGTAGTAAACGGTCTCACGATCCTGCGGCAGCTGTGCCGCCGCCGGCAGCGCCTGCACCTTCATCTGGCTCTTTTCACCCGGCTCGATGCGCTGCACCGGCGGCAGCAGCACCAGCGGGCCATTCAGCTTATTGCCCTGCTCATCTTCAATCCAGCCCTGCGCCAGATAGGGTAATTTCTCGTTCTGGTTACGAATGGTCAGGCTGACCGCCTTTTCATTACCGTTATAGATCACCCGGGTACGATCCAGCGCCACCGCGGCCAGCGCCTGCTGTGCGGTCGCCAGCGTGAGCAGCGTCGCCAGAACTGTTTTTACTGAGGTATGCATGGTTAACTTTGCCCCTTTAAAGAATTAAATTTTTTCGTCTTCCCGCAGGCACGGTAAAAGTAATCCGCTGTACAGGTCATCAGGCAGCGTGGCAGGCAGCGTGACGGAACACTGCACCTGGCCATTCCAGCTCACGTCCATCCGTTCCGCCGGATGGACACCGCTCAAATAGATGTTGCCCTGATCGTAAATGATGCCGGTTTCCTGCTTTTTACTGTTCATCACGCTGGCACCGAACGGCGGCACCGAGCCGTCTGCCAGGCGAATGATCGCCATCGCTTTAGCACCGGCAATTACGTTAAAGCGACGGTAGCCTATGGCGCCTTCAGTCAGGGTGGTTTGCACCACCGAACGGGTGGCTTCGGCGTTGTCATCCAGTTTGCCAAAGTCAATGCGGGCGCTGCTGCGGTAATAGCTGTTGACATCGCTGATCACCGCTTTACCAAAGCGGTTGGTGTATACCGGTGCACCAAAGCCGCGCACCGGCACGTCAGGCACGCCGCTGGTATCCACTAACAGTCGGGTTCCGCCCAGCATCATGTTGCGGTGCAGCGCGCCGCCTTCAGGGGTCAGCACCGCGCCGCCCTGGGCAGACACACTCAGGCTGCTGTACTGCCCTTCCTGATAGTTGATGCTGGCGGTGGTATCAGCGATATCGCCGTGATGCGACACGTAACCGCCCATGCTGTTACCGCGCCGGCTGTGGCCTGCGCGCAGCTGATAACTGCTGTTTTCGTTGACGCGATCGTAATAACTGACGTCGTGACTGGTGTCATCGCGCTTCACATCAGCGCTGTAGCTGATATTGCTGCTGTTGCCGAACGGGAACGACAGCGAAATATAAGCGCCATCATCGGTGACTTTATTAAATTTGTTGCGATAGGCCGCCAGCGAAACGCTGACGTTTTTCAGGCGGCCAATGTCAAAGTAGCGCGACATCGACAGGCTGAAGTTATCGCTCGCCGGACGGTTCCAGTAACTCTGATGGGTGTAACTGAGGTAAGCGGTAACACCCAAATCACGAAACGATTTGTTCAGCGTCACGGTGTACATCTCTTTGTTGCGCCCGTTACGGCGCGCATCACGCTGCGCATTGAGATAATCGCCCATGGTCATAAAGTTGCGCTGTGAGAAGCGGTAGCCGGCAAACGTCACCTGGCTGTCATACTCTTCAAACCGCTTGGAGTAGCTCAGGCGGTAGGAGCGACCGCTCTGGGTACCAGTGTGCGGCAGCTTTGCCTGCGACTGGGTGGCGTCAAACGACAGCGCGCCGAGGAACAGCAGGTCACGCCCCAGCCCCACGGAAACCGCGCCGTAGCGCGCACTGGCGATACCGCCGCCGTACAGCGACCAGCCGTTATTGATCCCCCACGAATACTCACCGGCAGCAAAGGTTGGGCCGTTAATGTGATGGCGGAAATCCGACGGTCTGCCGGTGGCTAATTTGTAGCGCACGCGTCCCGGGCGGGTTAAGTACGGCACCGACGCCGTATTGACGGTAAATTTCTGTACCGTGCCGTCCTGCTCCTCAACGCGCACATCCAGCGTACCGTTGACCGCATCGTTAATGTCCTGGATACGGAACGGTCCGGTGGCGACGTGCGTTTCATAAATGACACGTCCCTGCTGGCTGATCACCACTTTGGCATTGGTTTTGGCAATCCCGGTTACCTCGGGCGCATAGCCACGCAGGTTCGGTGGCAGCATATTATCGTTGGAGTTCAGGCTGACGCCGGTAAAACGGAAACTGTCAAACACGTCTGAATAGAGGTAATTTTCGCCCAGCGACAGCTGCGCACGCAGGTGCGGCAGCGCGCGATAGGCATAAAAGCGGCTCCAGTCCCAGCGGGTGTCTGACATGCCGGTAGAGTTCTGGACGTGCGACGCCTGCCAGTCGGCGCGCACGCGCCACGGCCCAACGTTAGCACCACTGGTGCCGTTACCGCTCAGGTTGTAATATTTGCTGCCGCTGGCCTGCTGACGGCTGGCCTGGGCATACAGGTTGTAATCAAACAAAACGCCGGGCACGCCCTCATCCCAGCGCGCAGGCGGATCCCAGTCTGGCGAGCTGTACTCCAGATAAGCCTGTGGCAGGTTGATGCGCAGCGCTGAGTTACCCAGATCGCCGCGCGCTTCTGCGCCTTCCAGGCTGCTCAGGGTCAGGCACTGGCCGTTATGCCACCAGCTGAGTTTCTTTTGCGCATCCGGGCGCAGCCCCCACTGTTCCACCAGCGCAGGGGTAATACAGGCTTCACTGCCGGCGGGATCATTTTCGGGAGCTAAAAAGGTGATGTCCTGTTCTGGCAGTTCACTCTGGTTGAGATACACCACCATCGGGTAAGTCCCCGGCAGAATATAACCTTTCTGCGAAAACTGCTGAATATTAATATTTTCGCGTTCCTTAATATCCAGCATGTCGGTGTTAAATTGCAGTTCGGCGCTCAGAGCATAATCCGGACGGAATAGGGCAACGCTGATTAACACGCTGAGAATGTGCGCACCAGATAAGCGGAAGCGCGGGCTATTATTCGCAACCTGATGCATTAATGATAATCCATTTTCATGCGTACTGAGCTGTAATAATCACCCGCTTCAACCAGCGTTTGATGATTATGCTGAAAGTGTACGATATAGTTCAGCGCCATACCGGAATCATCCACGGTGTGGCTGCTTAAATAGTGCTGAAGCTGATGGGATTGCGCATCATCAATGCTGAAAGCAAGGCCGCGGCTTTTGCCGCTGACATTAAACAGACCGTCACGCTTTTCACCATCAAAAGAAATGTCAAAGTTGCGCTTATTATAATTAATTAATGTATCGCTCAGAATACAGTTGGTCAGGCGCAGCGAAAATGCCTGGGTCGCATTGCGCTGATCGCGCATCACATCGGTAATTGATGTCTGTTCAAAATCAACCGTCTGATCCTGATTACCTGCATCAATGGTACAGGCGGAAACAATGATCGCGCCGCGCATTTTTACCCGACCATTATCATTATCACTTTCAGTGGCAAATACCGGAAGAGACAACAACGCTGAACTGAGGGCAAAAGTGATAAACGCTTTCATAATTTCCGCCTGATTATATCGGGCGTGTGAATAACCACACGCCACACCCCAGCTAAGGGTGCTGAATTACTGGTAGGCCAGAGAGAAGTCAGCGATAGACTGGAATTCACCTGGATTGATGGTGGCAGAAGCACCGCCGCCCTGCAGGAAGGCTGCGAAGCTCAGGGTGTTGTTACCATCCTGTAAAGTCTGTGCATCCGTTGCCTGGCCCAGTGCGATTTTCTTACCAGAACCGTCGGTGATGGCGATGCTGGCGCCGGTAGCAGTACCGGTCATGCCCAGCAGGTCTTTGTCATACTGTGAGCTGGCACCGGTGAAAGTAGTGGTAACGGTTTTGAGCGTCGCGGTATCGCAGTTTTCCAGTTTGATCTGGAAAGGACGCGGGTTAGAGCTACCGGTTTTGTTCGCGGTTTCCAGCTGAGCTTTAGATACCTGACCCAGTTCTACAGTCTGATCAACGGTTTCAGGGGTGATTGAGCAAGGCGCATCAATAATAGAACCGGTGAAGGTTACGGTACCTGCACCATTACCTGCAGCCTGAGCGCCTGCTACTACACCAAATGCCATTACAGAAGCCAGCATGATTTTGTTCAGTTTCATTTTTATAAATTCCCGTTTAAGTAAAGTGAGTCATCAAGTTTTATTTAAATCGCAACAGCAATGCCGTTTGCTTCGGCGCCCATTTTCGATAAACGAGAAAGTTAAGCAATACACATCCCAGATCAAAAACAACTATTCACAAACTCAGAGAGCAAAAACAATTATTGACAAAATTAACAACTTAACTGCCTGTTTTTATAGTGTTTTTACAATTTGTGATTCACAACCCCACAGGACTGGAATGATGCAGATCAGTTATGAGGGCATTAATCGCGCTGGGTTTTTTCGGGATTAAGCGGGGATATGTAAATAATAATCAAATTAATATTATCGCATTGTTAATTGCAACAAAAAACAAACACAACTCACCATAACATAAAACACGACAGGTCTGTTTTGCAGGTAATAACTTTAGTTACCTAAGGTGCAATTCTGGCAAAAAGACCAAACCGGTTCTGACTACGTTTTTTTATAGATGTGTACCCGGGCAAATGGATTTCCCGGCGCTTCAGCATTTATCACAGCTATTAACTTGTGTTAATTGCCGGGCAAAAACACTATGGAGCGGTAATTTCACCAAAAGGAATCCAGATGAAAAATTACCGCGTTGCTATCGTTGATTTCAGTGGTTATATGGCACCGGCCTTATATACCTTTACCAATAGCCACTTAAAGCACTGCAAAGTGAATATCTGGCATCATCCGGTTGAATTGATCGAGCTGATTGACTACTGCCGCAAATCGCGCAATCGACCGCATGCCGTCATCTTTTATTTTTCTGATGAAGCGAAAAACTTCGCGAAAGAGAAGAACTTCATTTTAAGCTTCTCAACGGCATGCCCGAGCATCCGGGGCGTCGTCTTTACCTCGATTGATAGTTTTGTTGCACGTAAAATGAGTGAACGCACCTTTTATTCTGTCATCTCCAAGCGCGAGCCGCTGACCACCGTCAATGAGATGTTGCAGAGCAGTATTCAGGGACAAACCGCACTCAGTCCGCGCCTGGAGCAGCAATTAAATGCCGATCCGCATCAGGATGCGCTGGCCCGCAAGATATCCAGCCTTTCCCGCCGGGAGCATACGGTGATTCGCGAACTGTTAACCGGTATTTCACTGAGCAAGATCGCCTATAAACATGCTATCAATGTCAAAACGGCAGCCAGCTATAAATACTCAGCTTTCAGAAAGCTGGGAATTGAGGGCAATTCAACGCTGGCCAAAATGAAATTAGAATGGTTTTGAGAGGAACTGCACACAGCTCTTCCCGCTGTGTGCAGTAAAAACGGGCTGGTTACTGATGCTGCAATATGATGATGTTCTGGCAAAGCGCCCTGACGCGATGAATATCGCTATCACAAAGAAAATAGCTAAATGCGTTAGCTTCTATCGCATCTTCAACGTAGACCTTCTTCATCTCTTTTTTGTTTTCCAGCAGGTGATTAAACGCTTCGTTCTGGTGTATTAACGACTTAGCCTGCGCGATTTTTGTACTGTCTCTGATGATCTTTTCGCTGACGTACAGCTCTACATCATTGATTAAAAAGCCTTCCCGGATGAACACCTGCTCTTCGGCAACCCAGCGGTGAAAAGGCTGACTGTCCCACAATAGCCCTAGCGTTCCCAGCAATAACACCGTGACCAGACACAGCTTTAATTTATTACGCTGAGCGGACTGGCGATACTGCTCGCAGTTACTGTCGGGTATTGCCACCGTCACTTTCTGCGCATCCCCGACGCTGACGCGCTGCAGGGTTTCCTCGTGGCGCTGTTTATCCAGTAGCTCCACGCTGACACCATAGCTGAACTGGTAGCCCACCCGCGGCACCGTTACAATCAGGTTTTTATCCTGATGGAGCTGGGTAAAGCTTTTACGTAACAGGGCAATAACCTGATTCAGGCTGTTGTCCGACACAAA
The DNA here is from genome assembly GCF_016643525.1 of Pantoea sp. Morm. Taxonomy (NCBI): domain Bacteria; kingdom Pseudomonadati; phylum Pseudomonadota; class Gammaproteobacteria; order Enterobacterales; family Erwiniaceae; genus Pantoea; species Pantoea sp. Morm. The sequence goes on from NZ_VOQX01000117.1 coordinate 10,706, forward strand.
AAATCCGCGCTGGTGCCATGCTCCTTCAAGAAGCGTGCTTTTTTTAACCGGCTCTCCCTGGCTAACAAGCAGTAACTCAAGACAGCTGACGGCAGATGTCGGCAGCGTGATGTCATTTTCTGGCTGAGATATCGATTTCAGTATACCCGCTGCACTATCAAAAATGACGTCATCATTAATAAGATAGATATTCACAACAGCTCCTTTTTAAGCACGAGGCTTTATAAGAGACCCTCGCCTCCGCGTGGATATAAAGCTGGGCCATCCTATACGCGATAAGTTGCGTGAAGGAAATAAAAACAGTTGTGAATATTCCTTATTTTTTATCAAGAAAAAATTAAACCTTTACAATCATAAGGTTATTGGAAGGGTGTTTTTATGAAAAATTATCTGTACTGCGAAGGGGAATTAAAACATGAGAACAATAAACCGGTGGTAAGCGGCCTGAAAAAGGAGTTTTAGCACAGGCGGTTAAATAATTATGCAACCGTCAGGTAATAAATCGTAAAGTCACTTCCTTTTATTGCCAGCCATAGTGCATGAAACATATTGCAAAAAAATGAACGCGGAAGATTTTTTTCTAAAAAAAAGCCTGCCGCTCATGCTGGCAGGCTGTGGTTTGTATTGACTGACGATGCGGCGCTTATTCCACCGTGACCGATTTCGCCAGGTTACGCGGCTGGTCGACGTCGGTGCCTTTGATCAGCGCCACGTGGTAGGAGAGCAACTGCAGCGGCACGGTGTAGAAGATTGGGGCAATTACCTCTTCAACGTGCGGCAGCGGGATGATTTTCATGCCTTCGCTGTCGCTGAAACCGGCATCCTGGTCGGCAAACACATACAGCAGACCGCCGCGCGCGCGCACCTCTTCGATGTTGGATTTCAGCTTCTCCAGCAGTTCGTTGTTTGGTGCCACCACAATTACCGGCATATCGGCATCAATCAGCGCCAGCGGACCGTGCTTCAGTTCGCCCGCCGCATAGGCTTCGGCGTGGATGTAGGAGATCTCTTTCAGCTTCAGCGCCCCTTCCATGGCAATCGGATACTGATCGCCACGGCCAAGGAACAGCGCGTGATGCTTGTCAGAGAAGCCTTCGGCGAGATTCTCGATCACTTTATCCTGCGCCA